>JAGQXH010000493.1 GCA_020436695.1 Lewinella sp.
CAAGTACGATATCTGGCTTCATTTGGATGCCGCTTATGGAGGGTACTTTATTCTTCTCGATCGATTCAGATATCTTTTGAACGGCGTGAGTAAAGTGGATAGTGCGGTACTGGATCCGCATAAAAGTTTGTTTCTTCCTTACGGAACGGGGATGGTGCTGGTCAGAGAGGGCCATAAGCTGGTTCGTTCTTTTCATCATTCCGCTACGTATTTGCAGGATATCGATGACGATCTGGTGGATGTTTCGCCGGCGGATGTTTCGCTGGAACTAACCCGCCACTTTCGGGGCCTTAGGATGTGGCTACCCCTGCAACTACACGGGATAGAACCCTTTAAAAATGCCCTGGAAGAAAAAATATTGCTCACCAGATATTTTTACGAAGAAGTACAAAAAATAGGCTTTGAAGTGGGGCCGTTCCCTGAGCTGAGCATTTGTATCTACCGCTACATTCCTGGAACCGACGCAGATGCGAACGCTTTTAATGAACGACTGTTAAAGACCATTCTGAAAGTGGGACGGTTCTTTATTTCTTCTACGACTATCGATAGCACCTACTGGTTACACCTGGCGGTATTGACCTATCATACCCATTTGGATACGATCCGGGAGTATCTGGATCATTTGCGGAAAATGGTGGCCAAACTGAATGGGGAAAATGATCTGGTTAACTGAAGCGGTGGGGCTTATACAGTCCTCCTGATACAGGTAGCATAAGGTCAGCAACCAGGCTTCATTCCTGTTAAAGCGTGGGATATTAAAATGAAGTTCTTATTTTACGGGGCCTGTCAAATATTAAAATTAGATTTCATGAAAAAACGCAACAAGCTTATTTTAGGCGCGCTGGCTCTTACCCTTATTGCTTCCTGTAATCATCAGGAAAAAGCAAGACTTATGTCACACGGGTATTAAGCGGTGTCGCCCATGAAGCAACTTTCCCCTCTTCACAAAACGATCATCGTTTGTAGCCTTACTCTTCTACTGGCCCTCGCCTTCGTCGGGTTTACCCAATTGAAGAGTGGGCAACAGACCATTGTTTTACACGGCGCTTCCCAATTTGACGATACTCATTCGTACACCCGGGCTTTGGTGCGCTTTAGTGAGTTGGTCCGGTCCTATTATTCCGGGCCGGAAAAAGTGGAGTTTGTGCTTCACAAAAACAGTGAGCTGGGTACGGAGAAAGAATACTTCAGTTATATGAATATTGGGGCAGTAGTCGACTTTGCCATTACTTCTCCCTCCCATGGCTCTACCTTTTCCAGAATGATCACCGTCATGGATATTCCCTTTTTATTTGAGGATACGGAGCACTACCTGGCGGCTATGGAATCGGATGTGTTTGCTAAGTTAGAAGAGCAACTGTATCAGCGGGCCGATGTATTGATCCTCGGCTATGGTGGAGGGGAAAAGCGGCATATTTTCGGTCGAAAGCCAGTGCGCAACATCGATGAACTGCAGGGCTTCGATATGAGAGTGATGGGATCACCCATTCAATCCAGGATGTTTGCCGCCCTGGGTGCTTATCCTACGGTCATCAGCGGCGATGAGGTCTATAATGCCATTCAGACCGGGGTCATCAGCGGCGCAGAGAACTCAGCTTCGGCGCTGGATTATTTCAAGTGGTATGAGGTCGCGAAAGACGTTTCATTGACTGCGGTTTCTATCATCGTGCGGCCACTGCTTTTCAGCGGAAAGCGATTCCGGCAATTGCCAGCTGATCTGCAGGAGGCTATTATCCGGGCCGGCCACGAAGCGATGCAGTTTGAACGGGAGCTGGAAATTGCCACCGATGATCCGCTGATGCAGCAACTGGCTGCCGAAGGGAAAGTGCAGCTGTATGAATTCGAAAATCGCGATACCTTGTTAAAACTGGCAGCTCCGGTGAAAGCGGCTTATGCTAAAGAGATTGGCGCTTCGGAGATCCTCGACGCCATCAATTCCCTGAAATAAACGGTAAAACGGTAGCTATGGCATATTTCATAGATCGATACTTCAAGTTGTTGCAGACCCTGCTCACGCTGCTGTTGTGTGTACTGGTGATACCGGTCCTGATCCAGGTAGCTTCCCGCTTTCTGCCGTTCATTCCCCGGTATATCTGGACAGAGGAAATTGCCCGTTTTGCCTTCATTTGGATTATTTTGATCGGTTCCAGTATTGCCGTTCGAGACCAGTCACATTTCCATGTAGATGTCTTGCCCCGGTTCTCCGCCAGGACTGAAAACCTATTGCGTATCCTATTACTGATGTTCATGCTGTTGCTGGCCATTGTTTTTGTAGTCGGCGGTTTTCAGTTTACGGTGTTTGGGGCAACCCAGTCTTCCGAGATCTCCGGCCTGCCGATGCTGACCATCTATGTTGCCTGGCCACTGGCCGGCCTGAGTTGGATATTGTTTCTGGTAGAACAGATCTACCAACATTTTAATCAACAACAGAAACTTTGAAACGTGGGTCCACTGGAAGTTGCTGTCATTCTAATGTGTCTTTTCCTGGTCCTGGTACTATTGAGGGTACCGGTCTCCTTTGCACTTGGACTGGCTACCGTACCGATATTTCTGATGCACGAGCGCCTGACGGTCACCTTGTTGTTTACCGAAATGTTTCGGGCTTACAATTCTTTTCTACTGCTGGCGGTGCCCTTTTTCCTACTGGCGGCCAATTTGATGAACCGGGCCGGTATCACCGACCGCCTGATGAATTTTGCCAAAGCCATCGTAGGCTTCCTACCCGGTGGGCTGGGGCATGTTAACATCATCGTAAGTATGCTCTTCGCCGGCATATCCGGCTCTTCGACTGCCGATTCCGCCGGCATCGGGGCCATTATGATCCCGGCGATGAAGAAGGAAGGTTATGATACTTCTCTCGCGGTTACGGTCACGGCCTGTTCGTCGGTTATGGGGGTGATCATTCCACCGAGTGTTTTGATGATCATCTGGGGCGGCGTGATGTCGGTATCCATTGGCGGGCTGTTTCTGGCGGGCGTGATCCCGGGCATTGCCATTGGCCTGTCCATGATGGTGGCGGTATACATCTATGCCCGGCGCCGAAACTATCCACGCTATCCGTTGGTAAGCCAAAAGGAGTTTTTCCAAAGTGCCGGTAGCGCTTTGCTGGCGCTGTTTACGCCTATTATCATCGTAGGGGGTATTTCAGCCGGCTTTTTTACGCCTACTGAAGCCTCAGTGGTAGCAGTACTTTATTCGCTCTTACTGGGCATGGTCGTCTATCGCAAACTGGATTTCCAGGCCTTGAAAGAGGTGTTCTATGAATCGGCCCGCTTTTCCGCCATTGCTCTTTTTGCCGTCGGTACGGCTTCGGCCTTCGCCTTTCTGCTGGCCTTTTTCAAAGTGCCGGAAGCCCTGGTGAGTCAATTGCAGGGACTCGGATTGGGTTTCATCGGAACCGGATTGATGGTTGCCGTTGCCTTTCTGCTCATCGGCATGTTTATCGATGCCATTCCGGCCATTATAATTTTAGGAACAGTCTTGTGGCCGGTAGCGGAAGCAGCCGGTTACCACCCCATCCATTTTGCCATCATTGGCGTAGTAGCGCTTGCTTTCGGTCTGGTGACGCCACCCTACGGACTGTGTCTGCTCATCAGTTGTTCCCTGGGAAACATCCGGGTGGTGGATGTGCTTAAAGATCTGGTCATCATGCTGACTCCCATGTTATTCGTATTGCTGTTGATCGTACTATTGCCGGATCTGATCCTGTGGCTGCCGAGGCTGTTGATGCCGGATTTTTTTTAGATCTTCAGAAAGATCCGTTTCCGGTAAAGGAAATACAGGAACAGCCACACGAGCGCCAACGCCCCCAAAGCCTGCCAGACCTCATGCCAGGGTTCAGGAGTAGGCTCATAAGCTCCTCCGAATAACAAATAAGAAGTACGGCGAAAATCAATAAAGCGATAAGCCAGATAGATGGTCAGTGAGTTCAGGCCGATCACCTGAAAAAAGAAGGCCCATTTTCTATATCCCCACACATCGATGATCGCGTAGAATAAAGCCAGGGATAGAAAGGCCAAGCCGGCCGTCAACAAAATAAAAGAACTCGACCAAAGGTGTTTGTTAATCGGGAAATGCAATCCCCAGAGCAACCCGATGACGATACCTCCCACGCCCAACCCGATCAGGCGGAATAACTTTTGCCGGTCTTCAGCGGCACTGCGCAGAATGTCGCCTCCGAAAGCCCCCAGCATGGTCAGACAAAGTGCGGGTAGTTGGGTGAGCAGACCAAGTTCGTCGTAGGTTTTCTGCAATAGTCGGCCCGGTAGAAAATGACGGTCGAACCAACCTACCAGATTGCCTTCAAAAGAAAGATCCCCGGCTCCATAGCCCGGCACCGGAATGAGGAAAAGCGCTGCGTAGTAAGTCAGCAGGATACCGGCTATCCACATTATGCGTCCGCGAGGGCTGAAATTCAGATAGAGTAGGGTAGTGACGAACCCGGCAAACCCGATCCGACCCAACACACTCCCCAGACGGATCTGTGCAGGCTCGAAAAAGGGTACCGGGGCATTTTTGTAGAGGATGCCCAGACCGATGAGGATTAACATTCGTTTGGCGGCTTTGCGATAGAGATCCGCTTTGGTACTTTCCCGGCTGCGGGTACTGTTGAGCGAGAACGCCAGCGATACACCCGCAATAAAGAGGAAAAGCGGGAAGATGAAATCGTAAAAGGTAAAACCGTTCCATTCTGGATGTTCGAATTGAGCGGCGAGGGCATCCACCCAGGGCAGGCTCGTTTTTCCGTGGAGCAGGAAAAAAAAACTACCCGCTCCGGAGATCATGAGCATATCGAAGCCGCGCAGGGCGTCGATGGAGGCCAGTCGTTTGGTGGCGGGCAGTGACGGTGTCGAAGAGGTTTCAGGCATAGGTGAGGGACTTTTATTTGGATACTTCCAGAGCTAAAATACCAATAATGCAAGATTAGTCCAGTCTTTTGTAAAATTTGTGCAGGTGTTTGCGAGCCTCATCGGTCCATCTTTGCAATTACACAGCCGGGCACTCTGTAATAGTTAAGAGGCTGCCTGAAAATGTGTAATGTCCCATTTTTTAAAATGCAAAACCTACAATCAATGAATTCGATACTGAAACTACTGGTGCCGATCCTATGCGGCCTTACCCTAATGGCTTGCAATAACCATGCTACAACAGGTGATGGCCAGAAAGCCCTCTCCACCGAAGCGATCACTGCCATAGCCGGAGTGGCGGTTGCCGCTAGCGAGAACTACGGGCCCTATATGCTGTTCAAAGCTTCGGACTTTAATCCCATGGGAAACGCTTCCAAACTGAAAAAACTGGCTTATTATGCAGCTCCAGCCAGGCCGGAAACGGACAATGAAGAGGTTCGTATGGAGGATGTTGTTGCCAGCTTATTTCCACTGGGCTGGTCGGAAGCAGGTCGTTTTGCCTATGCTACCTATGCAACGGATTATAGCGGGACAAAGATGGTGAACTATATGATTAAAGATATGGCGAAGGGGGATACACTCTGGACGCAATACTTTTCCTACGCGATGGTGGAGGATACTGCTGATCTTTATTCAGAATTGGAAGCGGATACGGTGATCCTTATCAATGGGACGGAAACAGAGGAGGAACTGTTTAGATATGCCTGGATCCTACATGAGAAAACGGTACTTCCCGAGCTGGAAAAAGCCGGCATTCGATTCGATCCGGCGATGGATTTCCGAAAGCAGTCCAACTACGGAGCTAACATATTTGAGGTGGAGCAGACGGTGAAAAGCGAAGACTTCTTTGCCGAATATACACTGAAGAGCAATAAGTTGGCCCCGAAAGTCATCTACAGTGATTACTTCGGAGAACAACCGGAAATTGCCGGGATGATCAAAAGCCCGTTCAATGAAACGATCGTTGTGGTTTGCCGGCAAAGGCGACCGTTATTTGAGATGGAAAATGAAGTTGTTCCTCTTTTGGAAGGTTATTCGTTGGATTAAAAGATCTGACCACTGACAACTATCACAATGCCATCAAATAGGCAATGATATTAGCCAGGTCCTGTTCCTGCAATCCCAATGCCACTGGATCGGGCATCAGACTGGTATTCATCATCGTTTTTTCCTGTACATCGGCCGAGCGGATCGTATGCCGCTCGCCGGCAATATCTTTGATCACAGTCGTTTCTTTTCCTTCCGAAAGGAGAAAGCCTGAATATAGCTGATCGTTGCCCGTTTTGATCAGGATGGGCTCATAGCCGAAAGCAATGGCTCCACTCGGATTCAGAATGGCATCGGCTAATGCGACCCGGTCAAACTTGCGGCGAATGTATTTCAGGTCAGGGCCGATGTCCAGCCCGACCTCGCCGATCTTATGGCAATTGCTGCAATTGGCTTCAAATAGCTGTTGTCCGTTTTCGACCTGACCTTCCAGGTCGATAATGTGTTGAATGGAAAGATTGTGTCCCCCAGGCCGGGTGAAAAATTCGCCGGCCAGTACCCGCACTTCTCTTTCCGGATTGGAAAACAGTTGCTGGGCAAGACTCGTCTCTTCATACAGGGAAGTCGGAAGCTTTTTGGCAGCCGCCAGATTAAGCAACATTTTCCCGCCTGCCGGATGTCCTGCCAAAG
>JAGQXH010000494.1 GCA_020436695.1 Lewinella sp.
CGGCAGTATTTCAGGATAAAATACCCATCAACATCTCACCTCGCTCTTCCCTAAAACCAATCTGACTAACTGTTTCCCCAAGTGTGATGTAAATCACTGATCGTACTGACGAATATCATCATCTTTGTATTGTGAATTGATTATGGCGTTTTGCGCCGATATAACCAAACAACAACCAAAATTCTTGTCAAAATGAAAGTTGAGCAAATATATACCGGATGTCTGGCTGAAGCCGCTTATTACATTGAAAGTGAAGGAGAAGCCGTAATAATCGATCCATTACGCGAAACCCAGCCTTATCTGGATAAGCTGAAGGAAGAAGGGGCTAAACTGAAATACATTTTTGAGACCCACTTCCACGCCGATTTTGTTTCCGGTCACTTGGACCTGGCCAAAAAAACCGGGGCTACGATCGTATACGGCCCGATGGCAAGTACAGCGTATGATATTCATTCTGCCAAAGATGGAGAAGAACTGCAGATCGGCAATGTGACCTTCAAGGTACTGCACACCCCGGGGCACACGCTGGAAAGTACTACCTACCTGCTGAAGGACGAAGAAGGAAAGGACTATGCCATTTTTACGGGAGATACCCTCTTTCTGGGTGATGTGGGTCGTCCGGACCTGGCAATCAAGCAAGGTGAATTAACCAAAGAAGATCTGGCCGGTCTGTTATACAACAGCCTGCGTCAAAAAGTGATGCCGCTGGCAGATGACGTGATCGTTTACCCCGCGCACGGCGCCGGCTCTGCCTGTGGTAAAAATCTAAGCAAAGAGACCTGGGGTTATCTGGGCGACCAGAAAAAGGATAACTACGCACTGCGGGCAGATATGACAAAAGCGGAATTCATTGAGGAGGTTACCTCCGGCCTGACCCCTCCACCTCAATACTTCGCAAAAAATGCGATGATGAATAAGGCCGGTTACGACAGCTTCGACGATGTATTGGAAAGAGGTGCGGTTGCTTTAGATCCGGATCGCTTTGAACAGGTAACCGAACAGGAAGAAGCATTGATGCTGGATGTTCGTAATCCGGAAGATTTTGCTGCCGGTCATGTACCCGGTTCCATCTTCATCGGCCTGGATGGAAGCTTTGCTCCCTGGGTAGGTGCACTGATCACGGATATCAGACAACCGATCGTGCTGATCACACCGGAAGGAAAAGAAGAGGAAGCGGTTACCCGTTTGGCTCGTGTAGGTTACGATAACACACTCGGATACTTGGATGGTGGTATTAAAGCCTGGGCTGCAAGCGGAAAAGAGGTAGGCCGGATCAAATCCATTACGGCCGAAGACCTGGCTGATAAACTTGCGGCCGGACGGGTAGAAAATATTCTGGACGTACGTAAGCCGAGTGAATTCCTGGCGCAGCACCTGCTGGAAGCTAAAAATTTCCCGCTGGATTACATCAACCGGAATATGAACAAGCTCAATCGCTACGATACCTATTTTGTACACTGTGCGGGTGGCTATCGTTCCATGATCGCTGCTTCTATCCTCAAAGCCAGAGGGTTCGACCAACTGGTGGATGTTGCCGGTGGGTGGTCAGCCATTGAGAAGACAGACATGCCCAAAACGGAATATGTTTGTCCGACTACGCTGCCACAGGAAGCAATTGATGAAGCGGTATCAGCAGTATTGTAAACAAAAATAATAATAGGTAAGGAGTATTGGGTAGACGGCCGTTAAACCGTTACTACGGCCGAAAACCTGATACTCAATATCTTATTTTTCACTCAGGTACTATCGAATAACACCAATAACACTTTTGATACGCAAGTATTCCGATGGCATTGGCAGTTGTATTTACTGCTCTTATCATCACACTGCGGTATCGAGGTGTTATAGTGTTTAAAGGACCTGTAAACACTATGATTTTTATGACGGCCATAGAATTTATCAGTCAACCCTGGCACTGGGCGGTGTCGGGTGCCATGATCACTCTGGTAATGGTCATGTTGCTCTGGTTTGGCGGAGAGTTTGGCGTATCTTCCAATCTTCGCACCATGTGTGCTATCGGTGGCGCTGGTAAAAAAATTGACTTCTTTAAATTTAACTGGAAAAACCAGATCTGGAATCTGGTATTTATCGGTGGAGCAGTGATCGGTGGGTTTATTGCCAGTCATTTTCTGGCGAGCCCCGAGCCGGTACAGATCTCTGAAAGCACTGCCACTTATCTGGAAACGATAGGGATCAATACGCCTGAAACTAGGGCAGAAGGAAGTGGATTTGTACCCGAAGAGATCTTCGGTTTGTCGAATCTATTCTCTTTTCCCAATCTTTTGTTCCTTATCGTGGGTGGTTTTCTGGTGGGTTTCGGCACCCGCTGGGCCGGAGGCTGTACTTCAGGGCATGCCATTAGCGGTCTGTCCAACTTACAGTTACCTTCACTCATTGCCGTGATCGGCTTCTTTATCGGCGGCCTGATCATGACGTGGCTTATTCTGCCGCAATTACTCACCAGTTTAAATCCAGTACCATGAAGTTTATAAAATTCTTATTTGCAGGAATTCTTTTCGGCATTGTTATGACCAAATCCGAAGCTGTAAGCTGGTTCCGGATACAGGAGATGTTCCGGTTTGAAAGTTTCCATATGTACGGCATTATCGGCACAGCTGTAGTGCTTGGAGCGATCTCTGTGGCTTTGATCAAAAAATTAAAAGGTAAGACGATAGCAGGTCAGTCGATCCGTTTTAATCCTAAGAGCATGAGCATTCCCAGATACTTACTGGGAGGAACGGTCTTCGGATTGGGATGGGCTATGACGGGAGCTTGCCCAGGGCCGATGTTTACGCTCATTGGGCACGGCGTGTGGTCTATACTTTTGGTAATATTGAGTTCGGTGTTGGGGACCTATGCCTATGGGGCATTGCGGTCGAAACTACCGCACTAAAGAGATTATTGAGTTGCGGACGCTGGGTAGATCGACCTGCGAGCCGCAACTCATATCTTCGTTTTAAGCTTCTTCTACCGGGCAGGTTGATGCACCGATCAAAGCATAGATAGCGCACCAGTTGACCAGGGCGGTAAAAAGAAAAATAACGGCTACGATGGCCAGTATAGTCCCAAGTACAGAGGCAACAGCAATAGTGCCGGTAGCCAGCAAAATGGCGATGAGGGCGGCTACTACCAGTCGAATGATCTTATCCGTTTTTCCTACGTTCTTTTTCATAGTAGTTGTAGTTTGATTTAAGCTTTGAAGGAAGCGATCAGCCACCCTAAGAGGGCGAATATGCTTAGGCATATCAGACAGGCGATCACTACTTTCTGCCAATTAGGTAATGATTTCATGGGCTAAAGTTAATTAGCCTATAGTAAGAAAAGCGTGATCTCAGTCACGGCGAAGGGAGTAAGTAGAATATCTATGATGATCAGAGCAACTACTCCTCCAATAATTCCACAGTGCTTCCGTCCATCCGGATCAGTTTTTTCTTTTCCATATGTTTGAGCAGGCGGGAGATTACTTCACGCGAACTGTTAAGGTCTTTGGCAATTTGTGTCCGGGATACGGTCAGTGTTCTGCTTTGGAATAGATGACTTTTGTCGATCAGGTATTTAAGCAGACGTACATCCATCTTGTAGAAGGAGATGTGATCGATCAGTTCGATCATTTCTTCAAAACGCTGGGCGTAGGTAACCGTGATGAAATCATTCCAGCTGGGGAAGCGTAGTACAAAATCATACACGGCAGATACAGGCAGGGCCAGAATGCCGGCCGGCCTTTCTACGACTGCCCGGACGGCGCTCTTTTCATTGCGCAGACAGGAGGAAAGTGTCATGGCACAACTTTCTCCGGCTTTAATATAATATAAGAGGATCTCATTTCCGTCTTCGTCCTCACGGATCACCTTGATCGTACCCGTAACAACCAGCGGGACTGCCCGGATCACAATGCCTACGTCCATGATCTGTTCGCCGGATGTTAATTCCATCCACTGTCCTTTGTTCACGATCTCCGTGATCAGATCGAATTGTGAGAATACCGGGAACAGCGCTTTCATTCGCCCGATTAAACTCTGGCTATCCATGACCTTCTGTTTAAACGTTTTATCCCTTAAAGGTAAATTGATTTATAGATTTCTAAAGGCAATCGGGCTTTTTATCCGAACTACATTTTGTAGTAAAATAAATTCTTATTATGACTAATTGATATTCCTATTTATGAACATTTTTTCATATTTTTGTTGAGCAAAATTTCGATTTTACAAAATATTCCTTCAACAAACTTGCCTTAAATCAAATATTATGGAACATAACGGCAAAGGAAATTCGGCCTCCTGGCTGGAAACAGAAGCCGGAAAACAAGTGCAGGCAAGGCTTACCGAATCACGTACCCTACAGGCTCTGGACCATCTTTTGCAACGTCTGGATACGTTGGAAAAAGCAGTCGACAGGCTGGGAGATGCGATGCATCAGGGCCCGGGCATGATCGCTATGGTGGGAGATATGGCCGATGAGGCTTATCGCCAGGCGGATGCCCGTGGGGTTAGCATTGATGAACGTCTCCGGGTTGCACTGGCGCTTGCCGAGCGACTGACTGAACCGGAGATGGTAGCCAAACTGGACGGTTTGCTGAAAATGGCAGATCAGGCTCCTGGTTTAATGGCCATGGCTGCGGATATGGCCGATGAAGCTTACCGTAAAGCTGATGCCGATGGTGTAAGTATCGACCAGCGATTACAGGTGGCGCTGCAAATGGCCGAAAAACTGACCGCTCCCGAGATGGCCGAAAAACTGGATGGCCTGCTGAAAATGGCAGATCAGGCCCCTGGTTTGATGGCGATGGCTGCAGATATGGCTGATGAAGCCTATCGCAAAGCGGACGTCCGTGGAGTCAGTATTGACCAACGCCTACAGGTAGCACTACAAATGGCCGAAAAGTTGACCGCTCCGGAAATGGCCGAAAAGATGGACAGCCTTTTGCAACTGGCGGATCAGGCTCCCGGTATGATCGCCATGGCCGTTGATTGGCTGGATGAAAGCTTTAAAGCTGCCAATGAAAGCGGATTTGACCCCAAGGTACTCTCTCACGTAGCCGGTGCTGCCAATACGGCGCTGACCCGTGCCAAAGCAGAACACCCCACCAAATCGGGGGGCATCTTCAAGATGCTTGGTGCCTTAAAAGATGAGGATCGTCAGAAAGGTCTGGGATTCCTCCTCAATTTCCTTAAATATTTTGGACAAAAACTTTAAAAATATAGCGACAATGGCTCATCACGAAGTACTTATTATCGGTGGCGGTTCTGCAGGTCTTACTGTGGGCGCTATGCTGCGTAACAAACCTAATCCTCCAGGCGTTACGATCGTCGACCCAAGTGAAAAACATTACTATCAGCCGATCTGGACCCTCGTAGGTGCAGGTGTATTTCCCAAAGAGGTATCTGAAAGAAGTGAGGCTGAATATATTCCTCCCGGAGCCGAATGGATCAAAGCAGCAGTGGCCGGCTTCGATCCGGATAAAAACAGTGTTACCCTTTCCGATGGTAGCACCCATACCTATGATGTACTGGTGGTAGCGGCGGGTATTCAGATCGATTGGGGCAAGATTCCCGGTCTGGTAGAAAGCCTGGGCAAACCCGGAACCGGCGTTTGCAGCAATTACTCCTATGACACCGTGGAAAGTACCTTTGAAAATATCAAGAATCTGAAGAAAGGTACGGCCATATTTACCGAACCCACCACACCTATCAAATGCGGTGGAGCGCCCATCAAGATCGCTTTCCTGGCTTCTGACTACTGGCGCCGGCACGGAGTGGGTAACCAGGTGACGAAAAAATTCATAAAAGG
This sequence comes from Lewinella sp., assembly GCA_020436695.1. Classification (GTDB taxonomy): domain Bacteria; phylum Bacteroidota; class Bacteroidia; order Chitinophagales; family Saprospiraceae; genus Flavilitoribacter. Next base: position 5,788 of record JAGQXH010000494.1, read on the forward strand.
CGGCGGTGGTATTTTTGCCGTGCCTAAATATGCTGCTTCTCTGACCAAGGTTGCCGATCGCTACAACCTGGAACGTACCTGGAATACCGACCTGACAGAATTGCGCCCGGATAAGAAAGAAGCAGTTTTCCGTAATGTCAGTACGGGTGAAGAAATGGTTGAGAAGTACGATATGATCCACGTGGTACCTCCTATGAGTTCTCCCGATTTCATTAAGAGCAGCCCGCTGGCAGCAGAGACCGGTTGGGTATCCGTGGATAAATATACGACGCAACATACGAAATACGACAACGTATTCTCCCTGGGTGATTGCAGCAACCTGCCTACTTCCAAAACCGGAGCAGCCATTCGCAAGCAGGCTCCGGTAACTACCGAAAATGTTATGGCATTTCTGGAAGGACGCCCGCTGACTGGACATTACGACGGCTATACTTCATGCCCGCTGGTAACCGGTTATGGCAGTCTGATCCTGGCTGAGTTCGATTACGATAAGCAGCCGGCAGAAAGCTTCCCATTCAATCAGGCGGAAGAGCGTTACAGCATGTACGCACTGAAAGCATACGGCTTGCCGAAAATGTATTGGCACGGCATGCTGAGAGGTAGAGAATTCTAACAGCTAGTTTTAATAATTTTGAGACAGGTTTTTCCCGGTCGTCCCCCGTGATGACCGGGATTTTTTGCCTGGGCACCGCAATTAAGCGATCAAATATCCTCTTTTGATAATTTTGTATGCAAGTCATTGACCTTCATCAAAGCTGCCGAACCGTACCAGGGATGTAACTCCATCAC
>JAGQXH010000495.1 GCA_020436695.1 Lewinella sp.
TAGTGCCTGCTCTGGCGGTGAGTGGAATGGTAGTGCCATTGATCCGCACTTGCTGGGTAGTGGTGGCAATTTCCCCTTCCAGGATCTTCGGTTCGTCTTTTGGGGCCGGTTTGTCCTGGCCAACGGTGACCGCAGTAAGAGAAATGCTGAATAACAGAAGTAGGAGTGTTTTTTTCATACCTATATGCTGATTTGACAATTGGATGTTTGGATATTGGGAAGGTAGGATATGGGAAAAACTATCATGCTCCGGTGCCAGTGACCCTAACATCCAAAGCTCCTAATATCCATCCATCCCAAATATCGATTGTGCCAAGATAACAACATGTTAAGTAAAAACTTCCGTAATTTGTAGCTATGTATCGATTGGACCGTACGGCATTCAGGCGACACACGGCTGAGGAAGCCGATAATCAGGTGGCCTATTGGCTGAAGCAGCCTCTGGCCGAGCGGCTGCGTGCAGCAACGTACCTAATTCGTACGGCCTGGAATATTGGGCCGGATGATGACTGGTCATTGGATAGATCATTGTTCAAAATTCGTCATCGTTCTATGAGTAACAATATCTTTCACGCTGATTTTCAGGACTTCATAAAAGCACTGAATCAAAATGAAGTCAAATATATATTGGTTGGAGGATATGCAGTGATCCTTCATGGCTATTCCCGGACTACCGGTGATATGGATGTTTGGGTAAAGCCGGATCGTGAAAATTATCAGAGGCTAGTTCGTGCTTTCGCCGATTTCGGCATGCCAATGTTCGATCTTACGGCGGAAAAATTCCTGAAAACAAAGCATTACGACGTCTATACGTATGGTAAGCCGCCGGTGGCCATTGATCTGATGACTGCCGTGAAGGGCATGGATTTTGATGAAGCCTTTGCCGGCGCGACATGGCATGAATTTGAGGATCTCAGCATTAGGGTCATTCGCTATCAGGATCTGTTAAAAGCCAAACAATCAACTGGCCGAATGCGGGATCTTAATGACATAGAACAACTGGAAAAAGGACGCAAAAAATAAATTTGCGTAAAGCTCATGCGCTTAAGTCGTCACATTCGCTTCTTCTTATTTTTGTATGTGGTATTTCTGATCGTTTACTGGACGTGGCCGGGGTTCAATTACGAACGTCCCCCTCAGGTACAGGCTTATGTGGATCAGTTTGGGAAAACGGCCATTCAGGTGGGCTGGGATACCGGTGTACCGCCGGCCATCATTCTGGCGGTGGGTGCCCTGGAAAGCGGTTGGGGGCAAAGCAAACTGGCCCTGGAAGGAAAGAACCACTTTGGGATGAAGGGCAAAGGTAGTGCCGGTGCAAAATATTGCAGCGGAACGCGGGAATACATCCGCGGTAAAGCTCAGCGGATCACCGCCTGTTTCCGGGCCTATGATACAGTGGAAGAAAGCTATCGTGACTTTGCCGACTGGCTGCGCCAAGATGAGCGATATGCGGGCCTCTTCAATTATTCCTGGCAGGATTATGAGAGCTGGGCCCAGGGTTTACAGGATGCCGGCTATGCCACCGATCCGGCTTACGCCAAAAAACTGGTAAGGGTGGTGGAGAAATATCATTTGCACCGCGTGGATTGATGCTATGATGAGTAATCGGTGTAGGATTTAATTGACATTGTGGGACGTGGGTGTAGGCCTACTTCGTGCTACAACATTGATACAGTTAGCCGTCAGTTTAGGGTCTTGTTCTCGGTGAAGTGCTGTGTCTCAGTCAATGTCGGTCTGATTTTTCAAAGATAGACATCAAATAAAAGGTCTTTTATATATTTGCGACCAATAAACGGCTCCTAAGGCTGTTACTTTTTTTGTACGGCACGTCTTACCAATAAATCTTGTTTTAACATTCGCGGCATAACATTACAGCGGACAATGAAGTTGTATTGTGATTAAAAGCACAGCCACTTCGCTTCCACAAACCAATCATTTGACTAAAAATAAAAACCTCGGACGGCAGATTGTTCATGATTATCTGTAGTTGAGGACGCTCATATTTTTCATTAAACCAAAAATCCAATCTTCTATGAAGCGTATTTTATTCCCTCTGACCCTGTTGAGTCTCTTTGCAGTAAATTTTCTGGTCACTTCCTGTCAGACTGATGGTACCGAAGACCCCGGAGGCAATGCCGTACCACCGGAGATCCGGTTTCTGAGTGCATCCGGATTTATCAGCACCGACAGCCAGGTAAGCCCGGGGGAAACCTTCAGTGTAAAGATCAATGCCGTTGCCGGCGATGCCGACCTGAAATCTCTGACCGTTAAAGAAAATGGCACCAATATCCCTTCCAGCCGTTTGACAATTCTGCTCGACGGCACAGACGTAACGAATAACCCATTGTTGATCGTTGATGCCTACGCCAGCGGTGCTACCTGGGAGATCAGTATTGACGCTCCGGTAGATGCGGCCGTTCGCACGTATGAGTTCATTGTAGCAGATGATGACAATCTGACTGCTTCCGTTTCTATCGACGTAGAAGTTTTCGGTGTGCTGGAGGTAAGCCTGGCCCGCGGAGATGATGACGTGACCGTTGCCGGTCAAACGGATTACAGTGTAAATGTGTTGGGTAGTCGGGGGGCTTCGGCATTATTCAGCCTCGCCGTAATTGCCGACGGACAACTGTTGCCGGCCGATAGTCTGTTATTCGGTGGCGCTGCCGTTGCGGCCAACCCCATTGTACTCTCCGGAAGTGATAAAGAAGGCTTCGACTCGGAACTGATCATTAAAACAGCTGCCAAAGGCACTAAGACTTATACGCTGGAACTGGCGGATGAAAGCGGTGCTACCGTCAGCACGCAATTTGACCTGACCGTCATGGTGGAATACACCGCCCTACTGGTCAACAATAGGGATGGTCAGCAATTTGGTGGTCTGGATCTGGACGACGGCCAGACGGTACCTTACAACTCACCTATCGCGGAAATCCGTGATAAAGGGATCAATCTTGGGGCGCCGTCAAATGATGTAAACTGGTACCAGCAGATCCTCCCGGTAAATGGTGCTGAATTACGGGTGCCGGACCTGACCCAATCAGAGAATTTCAGCTATGAGAATGCTACCAGCCGTGGAGCTATTGTAGCCGCATTCGATAGTGGTATCAGTAAAACGGAAAGCGACGTGGTAGCTGTCGGTGATCTGTTCCTGGTGAAAAGAGATGATAACTACTACTTGTTGGAATGTGTTGAGATCAACATCACTAATTCTGACAACAACGACTATTATAAGTTTGATGTCAAACAGGTAGCAGGGAAAGAATAATTCGCCGGTATTCGGCCCCTGGTCCTCGGTCTTCATTGACCGGATCGAGGATCCGGACCATCATCGATAAGCAATAAAAACCGAAAGCAGCATCAATTCACATTGGTGCTGCTTTTTTATAAACCGTACAGTCGGATGAAGAGAGGCTAGCTGACCGCAATTGTTTTTGGGGTTGCTGCGGTTTTCATTTTTTTCACGGTCAACTTCAGGATACCGTCGTTATACCGGGCGGAGATGCTTTCCGGATCTGCGTTTTCCGGTAGTGCAAAAGAGCGTTCGAAAGAATGGTAGCTGAACTCTTTTCTCGTGTAGGCAGCTTCTGTTTCTTCCCGGGTATCTTCCCGTTCGGCAGAAATAAAGAGCATGCCGTTTTCCACTCGGATCTTAAAGTCTTCTTTCTTCAGACCCGGTGCAGCTACTTCAATTTCGAAGTTCTTTTTCTCGTCCTTGATATTGACAGCCGGCATCCAGTTTTTTCTCATGCGAAGAAAATCGTCCGCAAAGACGTTGTCGGCACCCCAGAAGTCATCCAACCAGGATTTAAAGGTGGGCACCAAACCGGTTCCGTTTGCCTTTTTCATGGCGATTGGTTTTTTGGTTAATTATTTCCTTCTTTCAATGCCGTGAATGTAAGCCCCTCTAGCAGCGTTTTGCAATGACTTTTCATAGGGAAGAAGGTGATCATGATCAGTTGAAGTGACCGGTCTGCGTCATTTCCCGTATTGGATATGGAATGTAACTTGGGGTTGTTTCAAAAAACAGATGTGGTTACCGATCAGCCACCCCAATTACTCATCCAATCGGTCCGCTATGTTCTGGACGGTCTTTATCCTGCTGCTCCTTTTCCTGATTATGTGGATATTGTTTGCTCCTATCTATCTCAGTCTGTACTGGGATGAACGACATCAACAGGCTCAACTTCGTTGGTTCGGCCTCTTCCGGGTCGAAGTCTTCCCGGCAGCTGAGCAATGGCAGGTACAACTGCAACTGGGCTTTTTCAAAAAGCGATGGTCATTGTGGCAGCTCATCCAGCCTTCCTCCAAGATTAAAAAGGACAAACCGGATGCCAGGAAAAAGAAGAAAAAAAATCGCCGGCTGAAACATCCGTTGATGATGGTAAGAAGGTTGCTGGGGTCATTTCATTTCACTCGCTTCCGGCTGCATGTGGATACCGGCGATCCCATCTGGAACGCCCGGCTCTTTCCCCTTTTTCACCTGCTGAAGTCCTCGAAAAAAGGAGACTGGGCCATCAATTTTGAGGGTCATACTGATGTATGTATTGTGGTTGAAAATCGCGTGGCCCGACTGTTACGTGCTTTTTTCTTAACCAAATAAATGTACACCATGGAAATCCAATTTAAAGAAATGATCGATCAGATCACGCATTTCATGAAAACGGAAGCCAAGACCAATACCGTTATTGGCGAGGCTTTCCAATTGGGCGAATTCAGCTGTATCCCGGTGATCAGGGTAGGTATGGGATTTGGCAGTGGCGGCGGCGAAGGAGAAGATCCCAAGCACGGTCACGGTGAAGGAGGTGGCGTAGGTGCCGGCATGGGTATTGAACCGATCGGCTTCCTCGTTTCCAGAGGGGAATCCATCACCTTTGTAAACACCCGTACCAATAGCGGCCTTGCTGCGGCCTTCGAAAAAGTACCCGAACTGATCGAGAAGTACATGGAAAAACAAGCCGAAGCGGTATAGGGCGGATTCCCCATGTTCACTGCGAATCGGCCTGGCGCCGAAAATGAAAAAGGCTGTCTCTCCGCACATCTGCGAAGAGGCAGCCCCCTATATGACTAGCTCAAAAAACTGATACTAAAATTGTGTTATACTTCCAGCAACTTATGGTTTTCCAGCAGTGCCTTGATCACGTCGTGCGTAGTGACGATGCCGACCAGTTTGTTGCCTTTCAGGATCGGTAAAGCGTGGAATAGATTTTCTTTGAAAACTTCCAGTACTGCTTTAATGGAATCCGAATCACTTACGGAGAACGGTTCCTTGATCATGATCTCCTCTACCTTATAATTCTTCAGCCGAAGATCGGTCAGATAAGGTTCCTGGCTATCTTTATCAATAAAATCCAAGAAGTATAAAAGATCAGTTTTACTCAGGATACCCACCAGTTTTTCTTCATCGTCCAAAACCAGCAGGTGATGAATGCGAAACTGATCGAATGCATTCTTTGCCTTGGCTAAGGGATCTCCAGGATTGACTGTGATCAGATCAGTTGTCATTATCGTAGAGATGGGTGCTTTGATATCCATGATTGTTTGTTTTGATGTTACTAAATTAGGGAGACCTACAGGTAATAATAATGATTAAAATCATAGCGGAGTATATGGTTTATCAGATATTGTTCTGCAAATGCTTGCTAAGCTTGGGTATGTGGAATCACATAAAGCCCAGGGTTTCCCCTTACTCACCGGGGTGTTATGCGTACTCTGGAAAACCGAAAATACGGCTATGAATAAAGACCAGCGTCTGCTGATCATTATCAGCGGCTTGCCCGGAACCGGAAAAACAAGTCTGGCCCTGGCATTGGCCCCGCAACTGGCTGCGGTACACCTGAACACCGATATGCTCCGGGAAGAATTGCAAAAAAAAGGGCAATACGATCCGGAGACCAAAGCCATGATCTACGAAGAGCTGCGAACGCGGGCGGAAGCTGCGCTGATAGCCGGAAAGAGCGTAGTGATCGATGGTACCTTCTACCAGCAGGAGTACAGGGGCCCGTTCCTGGCAATGGCCGATAAATATGCTGTGCCGCTTCGCTGGATAGAACTGGATGCCGATCCGTCGGTTATCAAAAAAAGGGTATCGCATCAACGCCCATACACCGAGGCCGATTTTTCAGTGTACCAAAAAATAAAAAAAGACTACGAACCGCTCACAATACAGAACCTGACCTTATCTTCCGGGGAGAAAAGCATTGATGAACTGATGGAGAAGGTGCTTGTTTATATTGCGTCAAAAGACTGAGTCTATACTACTGGACATTTGGACCCCGATACTTCGTGTGCGGGGCAGGCTGTCGGGACGTTGAGATATTTAGATGAATCCCAAGATCCCAACGTCCAAATTTCCAAATGTCCAGTAGTAAGGACTGAGTTAAGAACAGGTTGAAAATTCTCACAATCAGCTGCGAGTGTCAAATTTTCTCGTTACCGTACACAAAATCAAAATTGGTCGGCATAAGGATCATTACTTAAATTCAACTCATGACCCATTCCGACATATTAGGACTACTGCAACATGAATCACGGGTATTACAGGGAGCGGAATTAACA
>JAGQXH010000496.1 GCA_020436695.1 Lewinella sp.
CAGGGTATTCGAAAAGGGAGGTGACTTCAGTACCGATAATTTTACCGTTCCTTATTCTCCTTTTGCCTCTTATAGCGGTATTGCCATTCCCTCCAATAAGTATGGGGAAAAAAGACTGGAGCTCGCTGAGGACGAACAACTACGTTTTGTTGCAGTCGACGAGAAAGGGACACCGCTCTCCAACCGGCGGCTCTCCGTTGGTTTGTACCGGGTGAACTGGCGCTGGTGGTGGGATGAAGGTTATGACAATGTAAGCCGCTATAACAACAGCAATCACTTTGATGCCACGCTGAAGGAGGAATTGATGACCCAGAGAAACGGGGAAGCCAACTGGCAGGTAAACATAGATGAATGGGGACGTTACCTGGTCCGCATCTGCGATACGGAAAGCGGACATTGTTCCGGTGATTTCTTTTATGCCGGTTATCCCTGGGACGGTGATGATGAACAGGGCCGCGCCGCTGCTGCCATGCTTAACTTCTCATCGGATAAATCGACCTACAATGTCGGTGATGAGGTCAGCCTGACTATTCCGAGTGCGGAGGCAGGACGAGCACTGATTACCATTGAAAACGGCAGTCAGGTAGTGGAGTCTTTCTGGCGGGAATCCAAAAACGGTGAAAACACCTTCACTTTCCGGACTACCGAAGCAATGACCCCGAACGTGTATGCGCATGTAAGCCTGTTGCAGCCGCACGCCCAGAAAGAAAATGACCTCCCGATCCGGATGTACGGCGTGATCCCCATTATGGTCGAAGATCCGGGCACTCATCTGCATCCCGAGATCAACATGCCGGAAACACTCCGGCCCGAACAAGAAGTGACCATTTCGGTGAGTGAGGCCGATGGCAAGCCGATGGCCTATACCCTGGCACTGGTGGATGAAGGCTTGTTGAGCCTGACCCGATTTAAAACGCCCAATCCCTGGGATGCCTTTTACGCCAGAGAAGCCCTGGGAGTACAATCCTGGGATGTATACGATGCCGTTGTCGGTGCCCAGGCCGGAGAAATGGAGCGCATTCTCAGCATCGGTGGCGACGGAGAACTTCCCGTCAACCCCGATGATCAGAATGCGAATCGCTTTAAACCGGTCGTCATGCACCTCGGTCCATTCCAACTGCGAAAAGGCAAGACCGAAAAGCATACGCTGCATATTCCAAACTATGTGGGAGCTGTACGGGCCATGGTGATTGCCAGTGCTGAAGGTGCCTACGGCAGTGCCGATAAAACCGTTCCGGTTAAAAAACCGCTGATGGTGCTTGCCACCCTACCTCGTGTATTGGGGCCCGGGGAGAGTCTGGACCTACCCGTCAACGTATTCGCCATGGAAGATAAGGTGAAGAGTGTTAAGGTTAGCGTTGCAGAATCGAGTGGACTGATCCAATTGGGAAATGCCAGCCAATCCATCAGTTTTAATCGGGTCGGCGATCAATTGGTCCGTTTCCCCATAAAAGTGGCCGACCGGACAGGTATTGCCCGTTTTACCGTTAAGGTAGAAGGGAATGGAGAATCTGCCACACAGGACATCGAGATCGAGATACGCAATCCTAATCCGTACATAACTAATGTTGTCCGGCAAAACATCAAGGCCGGTGAAAGCTGGTCGCCTGTAGTTGAACTTCCCGGAATGGAAGGCACCAATACCGTACAGTTGGAAGTGTCGGCCATGCCGCCGATCAACCTGGGTAAACGGCTGGATTACCTCCTGCACTACCCTTACGGATGTATTGAGCAGACCATCTCATCGGGCTTTCCGCAACTGTACGTCGACCGGCTGATCCCTCTGGATGATAAGCAAAAGGCCAAAATACCAACTAATATTGAAGCAACGATCGACCGGTTAAAACTCTTCCAAACCGACCAGGGTGGTTTTGCCTACTGGCCGGGGGACGATAGCCCGGATCAATGGGCCACCAGTTATGCCGGGCATTTTCTGTTAGAAGCCAAGGCACTTGGTTATACCGTATCCAATCTGCAACTGGAAAAATGGGCCGGTTTTCAAAAGAAAGTGGCCAGGAACTGGGATCCATCCCTGAAGGAGGATGGCTATATCAGCAGGCGGGCCTATGATCTGACCCAGAGTTATCGTCTTTATACATTAGCCTTGGCCGGGAAGGCTGAATTGGGGGCCATGAACCGCCTCCGGGAAAGCAGTAAACTCGAAACTGCGGCCAAATGGAATCTGGCGGCAGCTTATGCCCTGGCCGGCAAATCAGATGTAGCCAAACAACTGATCAGTGGACTTACGACTGATGTAGCCCAATATTCAGAATTATCTTATACCTATGGTTCCGACTTGCGTGATCGGGCTATGATACTGGAAGCACTTACCGTTCTTGGTGAGGAAAATATGGCTACGGACATGCTGATGACTATTTCAGAGGGTTTGAGCAATCAGCGATGGCTAAGTACACAGACTACTTCTTTTTGTCTGTTAGCGGTTGGTAAATTTGCCGGCAAGCATGAAATGGATGACAAACTTGATTTTGCCTATCAGCTACCCGGTGCCCGAGCCACTAACGTAGGTTCTGACAAGCCCATGATCCTGATCGATATCCCTGGAACTGCTGCCGGACAAGCTGTCAAAGTAGACAATAAGGGTAAAGGGTTACTTTTCGCCCGGCTGATCACTTCCGGTCAGCCTATTGCCGGCTATGAAACAGCCGCCGAAAACAGTCTTGGCATTGCGGTGGTATACAAGAATCTGCAAAATCAGGTTATCGATCCATCTGTACTTCCCCAGGGAACCGATTTCATAGCCGAAGTCAAGATCAAACATCCCGGTATACGCACCATTCCTTACCAGGAAATGGCACTGGATCAGATCTTTCCCTCCGGTTGGGAGGTCCTGAATACCCGCATGGATAATGTACAGAATTTTGAGGCTTCCAGTAATGCCGATTATCAGGACTTTCGGGATGATCGGGTCTATACCTTCTTTGATATCCTGCCCGGACAGACCCGGACGTATCGCATACAGCTGAATGCAGCTTATCAGGGACGGTTTTACCTGCCCGCAGTAGCCTGTAAAGCAATGTACGATGAAACGATCAATGCTCGTTCGGCGGGTACCTGGGTGGAAGTCGTTAATCCGGGGAATGGGTGATGACTACACATTGTAATTTTGCTTTCAGGGCCGGCAAAACTAGCCCCAATTAACATCGAGTTATCCAATATGTCATGTATTCACTGACAGACATAAAACGTCGCCATCTCATCAAAGCCGGTCTGTTTGCTGCTACTACGGCTCCCTTTGCACGGTTGCTACCGGCTCAAACAATTGTACCATCTATGAAATTGATCCGTCGGCAAATTCCCGGAACGGAAGAATTCCTACCCGTCATCGGAATGGGAACGTGGCAAACCTTTGATGTAGGCAGCAATGCGGCAGAGAGAGCCAATCTTAAACAAGTCCTGCAAACCTTTATCGATAAGGGAGGCAGTCTTATTGACTCTTCCCCCATGTACGGCACATCGGAAGAAGTAGCCGGTGATCTGGCAGCAGAATTAGGAGAACTCCCGGCACTTTTCATGGCCACCAAAGTATGGACGCAGGGTAAAGAGGCCGGCATCCGGCAAATGGAACAGTCTATGCGTGAGATGCGACGCGATCCGATGGATCTGATGCAGATCCATAACCTGCTTGATCTGCAAACCCACCTGAAAACCCTACGCCGTTGGAAAGATGAAGGCAAAATACGCTATTTGGGCATAACCCATTACACCGACAGCGCGCACGACGAGTTGGAACGCCTCATTAAAAAGGAAGAGCTGGATTTCATTCAGATCAATTACTCCATAAATGACCGGAATGCGGACCAGCGTTTATTGCCTACCGCACAAGATCATGGAGTGGCCGTACTGATCAACCGGCCCTTCAGCGGCGGCAGTCTTTTTCAGCAGATCAAAGGGAAAGAATTGCCCGCTTGGGCGGCAGACCACGATATTCAAAGTTGGGGACAATATTTCCTCAAATACATTGTATCTCATCCGGCAGTTACCTGCGCTATCCCGGCTACTTCCAAGGTCCATCACATGGAGGATAACATGCAGGCTGGTTACGGACGATTGCCGGATGAGAAGGTCCGGCAGGAGATGGTGAAGTACTTAATGAATTAGGAATTAATCCCCGAATCCACAGCTCAAATGACAATGAAACAGTTTTTGGGCGGCCTAAGTGCGTTCTTGGGCGATATGGGTCTCTGCCGTGTCAATGAAATTAAGTTCCGGATCCCCAAAGAATACTTTATTTATATTCTGTGAAACTATTTTTCAGTAAGAATTGTACTTATAATATAGGCAAAGAGGAAATTTTCTTTGAAATTTTAAATCTTATTCCTAATATTGCCTTTGTGAGTGGTTTTAATGATTTGTTAACATCAAATTTTTTATTCTGCTTCATTATTTTTAATTTTGGACTACTTCCAATTTGATGCTACTTTCGCTTAGGCGAAACGAAAATATAGGCCCATGGGCCACAAGTTTTTTTAATCCTTCATAATAACAGTCGGGTGATTTCTTACAAGAGCGAAGCATTTCCAATGTCTTTGCTCTTTTTTTTACCCGCTATTGTAGGTTCAACCTATAGCGAATAGTTCCTCAAAGCTACTACCCCATAAACCGGAAGACTAGATCGGAAACTGAAACAGTAAGGCTCGAAAAACGACTATAAAATGAAATTAACGAAGCCAACGTTAACCTTCTGGCAGATCTTTAATATGAACATTGGATTCTTGGGGATCCAATACAGTTTCGGTTTACAACAAACGGCAGTCAATCCCATCTTTTCCTTTCTGGGTGCCCATCCCGATGAATTACCCTTACTCAACTTAGCCGGTCCGGTTACCGGACTTATCATTCAGCCAATAGTTGGAGCTATTTCTGACAAGACCTGGTCTCCACGCTGGGGCAGGCGAAAACCTTTCTTTCTGATTGGAGCGCTTCTGGGCAGTTTATGTTTATTTGCTTTTCCGTTCAGTCCGGCGCTTTGGTTTGCGGTAGGATTATTGTGGATCCTTGATGTGGGCAATAATATGGCCATGGAACCCTATCGGGCGTTCGTCGGGGACAAATTACCGGAAAAACAGATGAGCCTGGGCTATCAAATGCAGAGCTTGTTCGTGGGTGCAGGTATTGTATTGGCCAATGCCTCCATTTTTTTGTTCCAGGATTGGTTCGGAGGTGCGGAAGATGTTGCCGACACAGCTACTTCTATTCCTAAGTGGCTATACTATTCTTTTTTCATCGGGGCTGTTTTATCCGTCACCACTATCCTCTGGTCGGTGCTTAGAACCCCGGAGATTCCTCCTTCTGATGAGGAACTGGAAGAAATGAAACTCCACAATTCCAGGCCTTTAAAAGATCGGATCCGGGCACCATTTCTGGAAATCGCAGAAGCCATTAAACAGATGCCGAAGTTCATGTGGAAATTATCCGCAGTTTACTTATTTCAATGGTATGCACTCTTCATTTACTGGCAATTCATTGCACCTTTATTCGTGGAGTCCATGCGTTTTAATCAGTCGCAGGCGTTGAGCCAGGCCGCCAAAATGAACACCACTTATAATGTTTCCACCATGGTTATTGCTTTAGTCCTGGTGCCATTGGCAGCTAAATTCGGCAGCAAAAAGGTATATACCGGCAGCCTTTTCCTTACCGGAATAGCCATGTTATCCATCCCCTATATTCACGACCCCGTGCTGGTCCTGTTCCCCATGGTCTTATTCGGTATCGGCTGGGCAGCCATGATGGGGATACCTTACTCTATGGTGTCGAAGATCGTACCGCAGGAACGAAGAGGTGTATACATGGGAATACTCAATATGATGATCGTGATCCCGATGGGTATTCAAACCCTGAGTTTCGGTGCCATTGTGAAGAATCTTCTGGGCAATAGTGCCATCAATGCTATTTTATTTGCCGGTGTGTTTTTTGTAATTGCCGGGGTTTTGGCCCTGCGATTAAAAGAACCGAAAACGGATAACGGCGATATTGCCATGCCACTCAGCGGCGGGCATTAATGGATATCCGGGCATAGAAAAACAACATGTCCGCAACTAACCATTAACTTCTCAATTTTTAGCTATCTTGCGCCGAAAAGAAAGCAGGTGATAGAGGCACAGAATATACATAAATCTTTCGGAAATCTTCATGTTCTCAAAGGGGTCAATCTACGGGTAGAACGAGGAGAAATAGTGGCCATTGTAGGGAAATCAGGTGCCGGAAAAAGTACGCTGCTCCACATTTTGGGCACACTGGATACCGCGGATCAGGGCACCCTATCCATTAAGGATCAGCTGATCTCCAATCTGAACAACAGAAAACTGGCAGCATTCCGCAACGATAATATCGGCTTCATATTTCAGTTCCACCATCTGCTCCCGGAATTTACTGCTCTGGAAAATGTGATCATACCGGCGCTGATCCAGAAGCAAAATGAGAATAAGGCCCGCAACCGGGCCAAAGAGTTGCTGGATTATCTGGGGCTTTCCGAAAGACTTACCCACAAACCCAATCAACTCTCCGGAGGAGAACAGCAACGGGTTGCC
>JAGQXH010000497.1 GCA_020436695.1 Lewinella sp.
GGTCATGCTGACCATCAAGCCGGGAGAGCATGGTTCTACGTTTGGTGGTAATCCACTGGCCTGCGCCGTAGCCATGGCCGCCCTGGAAGTAGTGAAAGATGAAAAACTGGCAGAGAAAGCTGAAATACTGGGAACGATCTTCCGGGAAAGAATACAAAAAGAACTGGTAGATAAAAGTGACCTGGTGTCCCTGGTAAGAGGAAAAGGGCTGCTGAATGCCATAGTCATCAATGATGACGAAGAAAGCGATACAGCCTGGAACATTTGTCTACAGCTCGCAGATAAAGGGCTCCTAGCCAAGCCGACCCATGGCAACATCATTCGCTTTGCACCGCCGCTAGTCATGACGGAAGAACAACTACATGAGTGCTGTGACATCATCATCAATACGATTATCTCCTTTGAGTAATGAGTTTGCCACAATGACCGTATTGACTAAATGATCTTCAACTCAACCGACTTACGATTTTTATTAACCTATGATATCGAACACACACATTGACATTATTGCCGACCGGCTCCAACTGCCGGATCGCAAGATCGCAGGTACATTGAAACTGCTGGATGAAGGAGCTACTATTCCATTTATTGCCCGCTACCGGAAAGAGGCTACCGGCTCGCTGGATGAAACGCAGATCGCAGCCATCGAAAAAGAAGGGAAGCGACTGAAAGAACTGGACAGCCGCCGGCAAACCATACTGCAAACTATTGAGGACCAGGGGAAATTAACGGATAGCCTCCGCAAACGGATCCTAGACTGCTACGATTCAACTGAACTGGAAGATATCTATCTACCCTATAAGCCCAAACGGCGAACACGGGGTACGATGGCCAGAGAAAAGGGACTGGAGCCCTTGGCCGAGGCCATATTTGCGCAAAAAGACCAAAGGATTGAACAACTGGCGGCCAATTATCTGAACGACGAAGTGGCATCCGTTGAGGAGGCCTTACAGGGAGCGAGAGACATCATCGCCGAATGGGTGAATGAGGATGAGCACGCCCGTAATAAAGTGCGAAGAGCATTTGAGCGCGATGCAGTCATCACTTGTAAAGTAGCAAGAGGCAAAGAAGAAGAAGGGGCTAAATACCGGGATTACTTCGATTATCAGGAACCACTCAGAAAATGTCCCTCCCACCGCATGCTGGCGCTGCGCCGGGGTGAATCGGAAGGTATCCTTCGGGTGATCATCGAACCAGAAGAAGAACCGGTACTTTATGCCCTGGAAAAACAGCTACTAAAAGGGTACGGGCCTTCCACCGAACAGGTGAAACTTGCCATCAAAGATGCCTACGGACGACTGCTGGCACCTTCCATTGAAACCGAATTTCGTCAAACATCTAAAGCAAAAGCCGATCAGGAGGCCATCGAGGTTTTCGCCCTTAATTTGCGGCAATTATTGCTCTCGCCTCCGCTGGGACAACAACGGGTTCTGGGAATTGATCCGGGTTTCCGTACCGGTTGCAAAGTAGTTTGCCTGGATGAGAATGGCAACCTGCTGAAAGACGACAAAATCTTTCCGCATCCTCCCCAGTCCGACGAGTACGGTGCACGGCAGACCCTGAAGGCATTAGCGGACCGATATCAGATCGATGCCATTGCTATTGGGAATGGTACCGCCGGTCGGGAAACTATGACGGTGTGCCAGAAGGTTGAGTTTGGCAAACCAATTCAGATATTTATGGTCAACGAAGCCGGAGCCTCCATATATTCTGCTTCGGACATTGCCCGCGAGGAATTTCCGGATTACGATGTCACTGTTCGCGGAGCGGTGTCCATCGGCCGGCGACTGATGGACCCGCTGGCAGAGTTGGTCAAGATCGACCCAAAATCTATTGGGGTCGGCCAGTATCAGCACGATGTGAATCAACCGCAACTTCGGGATAGTCTGACACAGGTAGTGGAAAGTTGCGTAAACAGCATCGGCGTCAATCTCAATACAGCCAGCAAGCATCTGCTTACTTACATCTCCGGACTGGGGCCTGCCCTGGCACAGAACATAGTGGACTACCGTAGTCAGCATGGTACTTTTACATCAAGAGGAGCATTGTTGAAGGTAGCTCGTATGGGAGATAAGGCCTTTGAACAAAGTGCAGGTTTCCTTCGTATTCGTGATGCTGAAAATCCCCTCGATAACACAGCCGTTCACCCGGAGCGTTATAAGCTTGTTGAGCAGATGGCCAAAGATCTGGGCGTCGATGTAAAACACTTGATCAGGGATGCTTCTTTGCGAAAGCAGATCGAACCGAAACGTTACGTTACGGATTCGGTAGGACTCCCCACGCTCAAGGACATCCTGAAAGAATTGGAGAAACCCGGTCTCGACCCCCGGGGCGAGGCCCGTGCTTTTAGCTTTGCCAATATCAAAAGTCTGGATGACCTGCAAGAAGGTATGGTCGTTCCGGGTATCGTCAATAACATTACCAATTTCGGTGCCTTTGTAGATATCGGCATCAAGGAAAGCGGGCTCGTGCATATCTCTCAACTGGCCAACCGCTTCGTCAAGAATCCTTCGGACGTGGTCAGCCTTAATCAGGAGGTGGAAGTACGCATCATGGAAATTGACCGCAAACGGGGACGAATCCAACTGTCGATGAAAGACGTTTGATCATTCTCCATGCATAATGCTGTGATACTACTGAATAAGACCTGTCTATCGTAGTATCACAGTAATTTTCCGGCGACTTTCCTTCCTAACCGGTGAGCCATATCTACAGCTACGGCTACATTTCGTTCATCCATCCGTTCTTCATCATTTGGGCGCATCAGCCAGTATGTTTCAGAGTCGATCAGATTGGCTTGCTTCTGCTGAATACGCGCTTCCAGTATTCTTTTCGATCGGTAAGTCGACCCGCTGCCCAGGGTGATGGCAACGACGGGTTTTCCTGCCAGATCGGTACGTCTGATCATACCGGTAACCGCCCAATCGGGCGCCCAGTTGTAAGTATTTGCACAAAAAACGTATAGATCGGCGTCCACATTCATAGCTTTAGCAGCTTTTACGGTAGCTACCTTTACCTGCCAGCCTTCTTCTACTAAGCCTTCGGCCACGCCTTTACTCACTTGCTCATCAAGGTTATAAAACGGATCGGGATCATAGAAGACCATTGCCCGCGGCTGGTTTTCTTCTACTCCGAAATCAAAGATCTTGCTGCCTCCCGGCAATTCGGCGATCAGTGTCAGCAATCCCCAGATCACTGCGATCCAAAGAAGGATCTTCAATGATTTGATCAGTATTTTTTTCATTGTTTCGGGTATTTCTTTGTCTCATATTAGTCTGTCAGCAGCACTTTTTTTATTATGGGGATCATTTATGACCTTGATCTTCGTCATGATTAAAAAATGATGATATCCCACCGCTAATTTGCGAACCGCTTGACGAGATCGACGTTCTTAAAGTAGCTCGAAACCATCCGGCTGATTTTTTAGTAGAACGCTCCTAGTAATGGAAAAGACAAAAAAGAGTAAAACCCTGTTAAATGAGCTGGCCGCAACCGCTATCTGTGGTAACGACATTAGTTCTTCCTGTTTGTATGTATCTGCTTTGGCGATTATTTATGCCGGTCAATATGCCTGGCTGGCGTTATTGATCGTAGCGGGAGTGCTATTCCTGTTTCGCAAGATATACGGGGAAGTCGTCGGTGCCTTACCGCTCAATGGTGGCGCCTATAATGCGCTCTTGAATACCACCAGCAAATCCACTGCTTCTTTGGCCGCTACATTGACCTTGCTTTCTTACATGGCCACCGCAGTGATCTCGGCGAGTGAAGCCATGCACTATGTGCACAGCATCTGGAAGCTCTTACCGGTAGTATGGGCCACCATTCTCCTGTTGGCAGTTTTCATGGGGCTTACTATACTGGGAATCGGCGAATCAGCTAAAGTAGCCATCGGTATTTTTATCTTTCACCTGCTTTCATTGACGGTACTTTCACTTTTCTGCTTTTGGCACATTGCGGAAAACGGTTTTGATACGTTGATGAGCAATTACGAACGTCCACTGGAAGGGGGATTGGCCGCTGCCATTTTCTTCGGTTTCTCCGCGGCCATGCTGGGCATCTCGGGTTTTGAAAGTTCTGCCAATTTTGTGGAAGAACAGGACGAAGGAGTTTTCCCAAAAACACTGCGCAACATGTGGGTGATCGTTAGTATTTTCAATCCACTGATGGCCTTCCTGGCCCTGGCTATCTTGCCTATATCTACAGTTGATCAACATCAGGAAGCACTGCTGGCTTTTATGGGAACCAATGTGGGTGGGTCCTGGCTTTCGGCCTTCATTTCCCTGGACGCAGCCCTGGTATTGAGCGGAGCCGTATTGACAGCTTTTGTCGGGGTAAGCGGCCTGCTGGAACGGATGACCCTCGACCGCATACTACCCAATTTCCTGCTTAAGAAAAACCGCAGAGGTGCGCCCTATCGCATTATCATCCTTTTCTTTTTGCTCAGCGTTTCCATCTTGTTGATCACAATGGGCGAACTCGGAGCTCTGGCGGGGGTATACACCATTTCCTTCCTCCTCGTAATGATGCTTTTCGGCGTAGGCAATATTTTGCTTAAGATAAAACGCAGCCGACTTCCCCGTCCTGAGCGGGCGGCCCCAATAGCGATCCTGCTGGCTATCGCCGCTGTAATTGTGGCCGTAGTCGGAAATATGATCATGAACCCAGCTTATGTCCAGGTGTTTTTGGAGTACTTTATACCCGCTTTTTTGTTGGTAAGTATCATGCTAAATCGAACTGCGCTGTTGCGTTTTCAATTGCGTGTGATCAAATATCTCTTTGAACCTATTCGCCAGTTTGTGGATCGTTCCAATCAAAAGATATTGCAGGTAATCGACCGGATCAATGATCAGGAGTTCGTGTTTTTCACTAATCACGACAATGTTGCTGTACTCAATCAGGTAATGCTGTACATCAAAAAGAATGAACATACCAAAAAGCTGAAAATCGTAGCTGTGCTAGAAAATGGTCAGAAGGTGCCGGACAGGCTCAAAAGTGACGTTGAAGTACTGGACCGGGAATATCCGGAGATCGATATCGAATTTGTCGAAGTAGAAGGCGTTTTCGGTCCCAAGATCATCCGCGAACTATCAGAAAAATGGAACATCCCCATTAATTTCATGTTCATCGGATCACCTGGTGATGGTTTTCCTTACCGCATTCACGAATTGGGCGGCGTTCGGCTGATCATCTAATCCCCCCCTGAACCGGGTAGCAAACAACCAGGCTACAGCCTGAAAAAGCTACAGGGAATGGCGATTACCAGAACTCAATAATTTGTTACTTTGCCCAAAAATAAAACCATGCGAAACCGCTATATTTTTTTTCTTCTATTTACCCTACTCTCCTGCCGGCAGGCCCAGGTCTCTGCTCCGGAAAACACCGGCCTGCAATCACCGAAAGAACTGTACGGTCAGCTCTTCGTTGATGTGCAGCTCGCCCAGGTATTTCCCGATGGTAAGACCTTTGTAGACTGCAGACCTAAAATGGCACCCGTTGACATCGTTGCTGATTATGAAGAAGAAAAAGAAAAAGCAGAGTTTGATCTTAAAGATTTTGTGCTGGAACACTTTGAGCTCCCCCACCAATACAGCAGTAATTTTCATGCTGACACCAGTCGGACTGTCGCTGAGCATATAAACGCCCTCTGGCCTATTCTAACCCGTCAACCTGAAGCCGCTGCACCAGGTACTCTGATCCCCTTGCCCGATCCCTATATTGTTCCGGGAGGAAGATTTGGGGAGATCTATTATTGGGACAGCTATTTTACTATGTTGGGGTTACAATCTGCCGGCAAGGTTGACATGATTGAGAATATGCTGGATAATTTTGCTTATCTTATTGATACCGTAGGCTTTATTCCCAATGGCAACCGGACCTATTTTCTTACCCGTTCGCAACCGCCCTTTTTTGCAGCCATGGTAAAACTCCTGTCAGATGAAAAAGACGCATCCATCCTCAAAAAATATCTGCCGGCCCTGGAAAAAGAATATACCTTTTGGATGAAAGGACTGAAAGAGGTGTCTTCCGAACACCCTGCAGTGGAGCACGTAGTCCACCTGAAAGATGGTAGCATATTAAATCGCTACTGGGATCGGGGTGACTGGCCAAGGGCCGAAATGTACCGAGATGATGTAGAGACCGCCAAGCTAAGCGACAGGCCTGCTAAAGTTGTTTACAGTCATCTGCGAGCGGCCTGTGAATCCGGTTGGGATTTCAGCAGCCGATGGCTGGCGGATGGCAAAAATCTGTATACCATTCACACCACGGATATCATACCGGTTGATCTCAATGCTCTTTTATTCAATCTGGAAATGGTGTTGTCGGAGGCCTATTTTGAAAACCAGCAAACAGAGCAGGGTGACCTGATGGCCCAAAGAGCCGAACAACGCAAAAATGCGTTATTACAGTATTGCTGGAACTCCGAACTGGGCTTTTTTATGGACTACGACTTTGTGAAGGATGAATTCACGCAAACCCCTTCTTTGGCCGGTCTTTTCCCTCTCTTTTTTGGCATGGCCGATGCTGAACAG
>JAGQXH010000498.1 GCA_020436695.1 Lewinella sp.
TCAGGTAACGGAGATCCTGGACGTTTGATAAATCGTTCTCATTTGGGAACTTAAAGATAATGGTAACTGGGTGTGGGGAGTTCCTCACACCCATACCTGTCTGACAACTTAAGCAGAAGTGAGGAGGTGAGTTATTCACCGTCTCTCGCCATCTCACCTCTGAACAAACGGGCATAGCTCAACTGGTAGAGCGACGGTCTCCAAAACCGTAGGCTGGGGGTTCAAGTCCTCCTGCCCGTGCTAAATTTTTTAGAATAAAATGGATAAGATCAGTCTGTACATTCGGGAAAGTTACAATGAGCTGATTCACAAGGTAACTTGGCCGAGTATGTCTAGCCTGCAAAGTAGCACGATCCTGGTAATTATCGGGTCAGCTATTTTGGCTTTGATCATTTTCGGAATGGATGCTATCGCTAAAGCCATCACCGATCTGATCTATGGCACTGGCACTAACTCATAGCCTTGATTAATTTCCATCCCAACCCAACTCAAATGAGTGAAGAAAAGGATAAACTATCTCCGGAAGAGGAAGAAGAACTGCAGGCATCTTCAGAGCAGGAAGAGTTTGATGTAGAAGCTGATGAGGAGGAGTTCGATTTCGAGCCTGATGTAGATGATATAGACGAAGAGGAGGAAGAAGAAAGCGAAGCGCCTGCTTTGCCGGTTTTGCCCAAGAAGCCTGCCGGTGAAGAAAGCAAATGGTATTCGTTGCGGGTAATTTCCGGTAAAGAACGCAAGATCAAAGAGCGAATCGATCTGGAAGTGAAGCGTTCAGGTTGGGATAGTTTTATTTCTCAGGTCTTGGTACCCACCGAAAAAGTGTACAAGATCCGGGGTGGGAAAAAAGTCATCTCCGAACGTAACATCCTGCCCGGGTACATCCTGGTGGAGGCACTTCCTTCTAAGTTGTCCGGAGAGATTGTTCAGTCCATTACCAATATTCCGAACGTTATTCACTTTCTGGGACGCAACCAGCCGATCCCCATGCGCACGGCCGAGGCCAATCGCTTGCTGGGTAAAGTGGATGAATCTCAGGACGCAGGTGAATCTCTGATCGAGCCCTTCATCGTAGGAGAGACCGTTAAGATCATCGATGGGCCCTTTAGCGAATTTGTGGGTGATATTCAGGAGGTGAACGAAGAAAAGAAAAAGCTGAAAGTGATCGTAAAGATCTTTGGTCGCGGTACGGAAGTAGAGCTGAATTTCATGCAGGTCGAAAAACAGGCATAAAGCACCCTGTAGCTTAAATGAGCTGGGGCCATTAAATGTCAACTGCTGACTGTCGACCGAAATACTTCACCTAAAACTTCAAGGTACAAACAATATATTTATTCATTTTGCTCAGTGGCTTTAGTCAATCCTCTTGGCCTGTGAGAACCAAATAGGATAAGCTTCCCTAAAGTCTGGCAGTAATTCCAACGTCTGGTAAAACCGGCAAATTATGGCTAAACAGATAGAAACGTTTATCAAACTTCAGGTGAAAGGCGGGCAGGCCAACCCGGCACCTCCCGTAGGCCCTGCTTTGGGTGCTAAAGGGGTGAATATCATGGAATTCTGCAAGCGTTTTAATGCCGCTACGCAGGATAATCAGGGTAAAATTCTTCCCGTAGTTATCACGGTTTACAAGGATAAGTCTTTTGATTTTATCATTAAGACGCCTCCCGCAGCTGTGCAACTATTGGAAGCCGCTAAACTGAAAGGTGGTTCTTCCGAACCCAACCGTAACAAAGTAGGATCTGTGACCTGGGATCAGGTTCGGGCAATTGCTGAAAACAAAATGTCTGATCTGAATTGCTTTACCGTAGAATCCGGAATGAAAATGGTAGCCGGTACTGCTCGCAGTATGGGTATCACGGTTTCCGGTACGGCTCCCTGGGACGAGAACTAATTGAATAACAGTACCAATGGAAATGACAATAGCAATCAGTTCTTAGATTAAAATTGTCATTGACATTGAAATTTTTCATGTAGGGAGTTTCCCGGCGATAGCGCACGGGAAATGTTATTCACCTCAAAATTTTTTTGAAATGGCGAAAATTGGAAAAAAACGTGCCGCTGTTAATGCCAAGGTAGATGCTGAAAAAGTATACACCCTGGATGAAGCAATGGCGCTGGTCAAAGAAGTCAACACGACAAAGTTTGACGCTTCCGTTGACCTGCACGTACGCCTGGGGATCGACCCCCGGAAAGCTGATCAGGCACTGAGAGGTTCTGTATCCCTGCCTCACGGTACGGGTAAAACCAAGCGGGTTGCTGTTTTCTGTACTCCTGATAAGGAGGATGAAGCCAGAGAAGCCGGAGCAGACTATGTTGGTCTGGATGATCTGATCGCTAAAGTACAAGGTGGCTGGACGGACGTCGACGTAGTGATCGCAATGCCGCAGGTAATGGCCAAAGTGGGCCGTATCGGTCGTATTCTTGGTCCACGTGGCCTGATGCCCAACCCTAAGACGGGTACGGTAACACCTAACGTGGGTGCCGCAGTGGAAGAAGTGAAAAAAGGTAAGATCTCCTTCCGTGTTGATAAATATGGTATCGTTCACACTTCAGTGGGTAGAGTTTCCTTTCCACCGGAAAACCTGGTAGGCAACGCTAACGAGATCCTCTCGACCTTGCAGCGTATGAAACCATCTTCTGCTAAGGGAACTTATATGAAATCGATCACGGTTGCCAGTACGATGAGTCCTGGTATCAAGATCGATACCAAAACCATTAAGTAAGTTTTAAACTTCGACAGAAAATGACTAAAGCAGAAAAAGCTGCCGCCATTGAAGGGCTGAAGGATAAATTCTCCAACGTCAGTTATTTTTATCTGACCGATGCTTCGACCCTCACGGTAGAGCAGGTAAATAATTTCCGTAGACTCTGTTTCGAGAAAGGTGTAGAGATGAAAGTGGTTAAAAACACTTTGGCTCAGAAAGCCCTCGAATCTTTCGATGCAGACAGAAGATACGACGCACTATACGAGTCCCTGAAAGGACCCACCGCAATTCTGTTCACCGAAACGGCCAACGTACCGGCCAAGGTGCTGAAGGAATTCCGTAAGGATTCCGAAAAACCTATCCTGAAAGCTGCCTACATCGATACGGCAGTTTACATTGGTGATGATCAGATTGACTCCCTTACCAAGCTCAAATCCAAAGAAGAGCTCATCGGCGAGGTGATCGGCCTGCTGCAATCTCCTGCAAAGAACGTTATCAGTGCTTTGCAGTCTGGCGGTCAGACCATTGTCGGTTTGCTGAAAGCATTGGAAGAGCGCGCCGCCTGATAGCAGGCCGGCAAGTGAAAGGGCCCGTTGCCCGAAGTGCGTGGGGCAACCAATTGAATATGGCTTCCAAGTTTAAATCGCACGATAAATTTTTATCGTCAACTTTTAAAACCATTTAATAATGGCAGATCTTAAAGCATTCGCAGAACAGCTGGTAAACCTTACCGTTAAAGAAGTAAGTGAATTGGCTGACATCCTGAAAACCGAATACGGTATTGAACCCGCTGCTGCTGCAGTTGCAGTTGCTGCTCCCGCTGCTGGCGGTGGTGACGGTGAGGGTGCCGCTGCTGCTGAAAAAACCGAATTCGATGTTGTACTGGAATCAGCCGGTGCTGCTAAGCTGAAAGTAGTGAAAGAAGTGAAGAACCTTCTTAACGTTGGCCTGAAAGAAGCCAAAGATATGGTAGACGGTGCTCCGACTACCCTGAAAGAAGGTGTAAGTAAAGAAGAAGCTGAAAGCATCAAAGCTGCTCTGGAAGAAGCTGGTGCTACTATCGAGTTGAAATAATTTCAACCGGAAACCGGAAATCTGGCCATTCGCCGGATTTCCGGGAACTTAAAGGCTTAGCGAGTTGTTTAGAACTGGCTAAGCCTATTGCCGTATCAGATGTCTGGCATTTTGCTGGGGTTGCCAGGCACTTTAGAAGTGCCTGAGAACTCCTCCCACTGGCGGCAATTAAACTTTTTTCCTTCTCGGGAGTATATTACTATATTGGAGGTGTTCGTTATAAAGTAAGGAACGCCGCTAATCACCAACAAAAACTTGCAGATGACTTCAAACGGTAAGGTGCAAACAGCCGAAGAACGCAGAATCAGCTTTGGCAAGATAAAACTTTCCTCCCAGTATCCTGATCTTCTCGAAATCCAGTTGAAATCCTTCCAGGAATTCTTTCAGTTGGAGACTACACCCGAAAACCGGGCGAATGAAGGACTTTACCGGGTATTTCAGGAAAACTTTCCTATCGTCGATGCCAGAAACATTTTTGTTCTCGAGTTTCTAGATTACTTTATTGACCCTCCCCGCTATACGATCGAGGAGTGCATGCAACGCGGACTGACCTATAGCGTGCCGCTGAAGGCCAAGCTGCGCCTGTCTTGTAACGACGAAGAGCACATCGATTTCCAAACGATCGTGCAGGACGTTTTTCTGGGCAATATTCCGTACATGACGCCGAAAGGGACTTTCGTCATTAACGGTGCCGAGCGGGTTATCGTCTCCCAGTTGCACCGTTCTCCCGGTGTATTCTTCGGGCAATCCTTCCACCCCAATGGGACCAAGATCTATTCAGCAAGGGTTATTCCTTTCAAGGGAGCCTGGATGGAATTTGCGACCGATATCAATACTGTGATGTATGCGTATATCGATCGTAAGAAGAAATTTCCGGTTACCACGTTGCTGCGTGCCATTGGTTTTGACTCGGATAAATCCATCCTGGATATATTCGATCTGGCGGATGAAGTGTCGGCTGATAGAGACGAACTGGAGCAGGCCATCGGTCGTAAACTGGCGGCCAGGGTGCTTCGCACCTGGACGGAAGACTTCGTGGATGAAGATACCGGTGAGGTAGTGACGATTGAGCGGAACGAGATCATCCTCGAACGCGATATTATCCTGGATGAAGATAATATCGAAGAGATACTGGATGCGGGTATCGAAACCGTTATCCTTCAGAAGGAGGATATCGAGCTCGATTACTCCATTATATATAATACGTTACAGAAAGACCCTTCCAGCTCAGAAATGGAAGCGGTTCAGCATATCTACCGCCAGTTGCGCGGAACAGATCCCCCCGATGAAGAGACCGCCCGCGGTATCATCGACAAACTGTTCTTCTCCGACAAGCGGTATAATCTCGGTGAGGTAGGTCGTTATAAGATCAACCGCAAACTGGGGCTGGATATCTCCAAGGAAGTACTGGTACTGACCAAGGAGGATATTATCTCCATCGTGAAGTACCTGGTCAGCCTGATGAACCAGAAAGCGGAGATCGACGATATTGATCACCTGAGTAACCGCCGGGTGAGAACGGTGGGTGAGCAGTTGTATGCTCAGTTCGGAGTCGGTCTGGCCCGTATGGCCCGTACGATCCGTGAGCGGATGAACGTACGCGATAACGAGGTGTTTACGCCGATCGATCTGATCAACGCGCGGACTTTATCTTCCGTTATCAACTCGTTTTTCGGTACCAGCCAGTTGTCTCAGTTCCTGGATCAAACCAACCCGCTGTCAGAGATCACGAATAAACGTCGTATCTCGGCGCTGGGCCCCGGAGGTCTTTCCCGCGAACGCGCCGGCTTTGAGGTACGTGACGTTCACTACTCTCACTATGGTCGTCTGTGTACGATCGAGACTCCGGAAGGACCGAACATCGGTTTGATCTCTACCCTTTGCGTACACGCCAAGATCAACAAAATGGGCTTCCTGGAAACGCCTTACCGCCAGGTGGTGGAAGGTCGCGTTACCGTGGAAGGCAACGCGCAGTACCTTTCCGCCGAAGGGGAAGACGACCTGAAGATCGCACAGGCCAACGCGCCGATCGACGAGGCAGGCCATTTCCAGTCGGACAGGATCAAGTGCCGCGAGCACGGCGATTTCCCGGTGCTTACCCCGGAAGAGATCGAATACATGGACGTGGCGCCCAACCAGATCGTGGGCGTATCGGCTTCCATGATCCCGTTCCTGGAAAACGATGACGCCAACCGGGCCCTGATGGGTTCGAACATGCAGCGTCAGGCCGTACCGCTGTTGCGCCCGAGCGCACCCGTTGTCGGTACCGGTCTGGAAGGCAAGGTTGCCCGGGACTCCCGCATGCTGATCAATGCGGAAGGCGACGGCGTCGTTGAATACGTGGACGCCAATGAGATCGTCATCCGATATGACCGCACGGAAGAAGATCAGCTGATCTCCTTCGAAGATAACCGCAAAACGTACACCCTGACCAAATTCCTGCGGACCAACCAGGGGACCTGCATCAACCTCAAGCCTATTGTCCGGCGAGGACAGCGGGTAAGCAAAGGACAGATTCTCTGCGATGGCTACGCTACCGATAAGGGCGAACTGGCTCTGGGCCAAAACCTGAAAGTGGCTTTCATGCCCTGGAAAGGATATAACTTCGAGGATGCCATCGTGCTTTCCGAGCGCGTTGTGTTGGAAGATATCTTTACCTCCGTGCATATCGAACACTTCGAACTGGACGTCCGGGATACAAAGTTGGGTGAGGAAGAACTGACCAATGATATTCCT
>JAGQXH010000499.1 GCA_020436695.1 Lewinella sp.
AATAACGCCAAGGAGGATTACAATGAGATCAAGAGTGAAGGTACCTGGGATGCATCTTCCCGGAACGCCAGTTACCGCAACCGGAAAGAAGGACAGCCCTTTTTCCATGTACAGAATTTCGGAATCACCCACGAAGGTCAACTGCATTTTACCGCCGAGGAAATGCGCACCCAGAAAACGGAAACCGATCCCGCTTCCATGAAGCCCTTCCCGTATCATCCTGATTCCGAGATCTTCCGCTATACTTACGCCAGGTACCACGACCTGCACAAAAAACTGGACCAACAACTGGCGGAGTTCATCCAGCAACTGGAAGATGACGGTCTGATGGAGGATACGTTCATTTTTTACTACGGCGATCACGGCGGGGTGCTGCCCGGCAGCAAGGGCTATCTCAACGAAAGTGGGCTGCATGTGCCCCTGGTGGTCTATGTACCGGAAAAATGGCGGCATCTGGTCCCGGCGGAACCAGGAAGCCGCATCGACGGATTTGTACAGTTTAGTGATTTTGGACCTACCGTGCTGCAACTGGCCGGTGCTGAAGTTCCGCAGGCCATGGATGGAAAGCCTTTCCTCGGAGCCGGGATAAGTCTGGAAGAGCTGAACGCCCGGCAAACCACCTTCAGCTACGCCGACCGTTTTGATGAGAAATACGATCTGGTGCGGGCGGTTCGCCAGGGTCGCTACAAATACATCCGCTATTACGAGCCTTTTCATTCGGATGGGCTGTATAATTTTTACCGCTACCGCCAGCTGGCCTATCAGGATTGGAAACAACGATATCTGGCAGGAACCTTAAATAACGTACAAAGCCATTTCTTCGAACCTCATCCGGTGGAAGCCCTTTATGATGTGGAAGCCGACCCGTACGAGACACAGAACCTGGCGACCGAGGCTGCCATGCAACCGGTCCTCTTACAATTGCGCAATCTGCTACATGACCAGGTGATATCCATGCCGGACCTGAGTTTTTTCCCGGAGCCTTATTTCCTGGAAAATGGGCTGAATAATCCGGTGCAATTCGGGAAAGACCAGCACCTTCGGATCACCCACCTGATCGAGACCGCCGACCTCAGTCTGTTACCCTTTGCGAAAGCAAAAAAAGAGATCCGAAAGGCACTCCGGTCCGATGATCCCTGGGAACGCTACTGGGGGCTCATCGTCTGTAGCAGTTTCGGTGAAGAAGCTAAATCGTTTTTCAAAACCGCCCGAAAAATGGCGGAGCAGGACCCCGAAAACCTGGTGCGGGTACGCGCGACCGAGTTCCTGGCATTGACCGGCCAGCTCGATCCTACTGCAATTTTGACCGATGCTTTTGAAAAGGCAGCCTCCCCCACCGAAGCCAATCTGATACTCAACACCTTTGCGTTTCTGAAAGAAAGCCGGAATATTTTGATCCATTTACCGATGCGATCCATCAAACCGCAGCTGCTGATCATGAACGATGGACTGGTGGGACGCCGGCTCCAATATCTGATCGAAGGGCAACGCCCACGCCTGCTCATCCTGACCGATATCGGCGGCGACCCGGATGATACCCAATCCATGATCCGCCTGTTGGCACATTCCAGTGAATTCGACCTGGAAGGGCTGATCGCTTCCGCTTCCGGTACGCCCGGAGAACTGAAAGAAGCCGTCACCCGCACAGATCTGATCCGTGAACTGGCCAACGCCTACGGCAAGGTAGAAGGACAATTGAGCAGGCACAATCCTTACTTCCCGGAAGCTCATACCTTGCTCAATCTGATAAAATCTGGTAATCCACAACGCGGTTGGGAGCACATCGGTGAAGGAAACGATACCGAAGGCTCCGAATGGATCATAAAAGCGGCAGACCGGCAGGACAACCGGCCCTTGAATATTGCCATCTGGGGCGGCCAGACCGATCTGGCTCAGGCCCTCTGGAAAGTTAAAAATACCCGAAGCGATGTGCAATACCGGGCCTTTGTGGCTAAACTTCGCATTTATGACATCGCCGATCAGGATGGGATCTTTGATCAGATCCAGGCCAACTTTCCCGGGCTGTGGTATATCCTGAATAAAGCTTCCACCGGGCAGGATAAACGCAATGCCGTTTTCCGGGGGATGTATCTGGGCGGACAAGAGCAATTAACCTCACTGGACTGGCTCAAAGCAAATGTGATCGACGGTCACGGCCCCTTGGGAGCCCTCTATCCGCAAAAAACCTGGACGGCTCCCAACCCTTACGGTGCCATGAAAGAAGGTGATACACCTTCCTGGCTTTATTTTCTGGACAACGGATCGCAGATCACGGAACACCCCGAATACGGTGGCTGGGGAGGACGTTTTCAGGTTGAAGAGAGCGGCCTCTACCGGGATGCACAAGATCAGATAGATACCGTTACTTCCGCCCGGGCTACCGTCTGGCGATGGCGGCCCGACTTTCAAAACGAATTAGCGGCGCGGATGGATTGGTGTGTCAAGGGATTTAACGAAGCTAATCACCCACCGGAATTGGTATTACCCATTGGAGGAAAGAGAAAATTCTCCTTGCTACAGGTAAAACCAGGCGCTTCCCTACAGCTTAACGCTCCGGAGTGTACAGACCCGGATGGAGATGAGTTGCACTATCACTGGTTCTTTTATTCGGAAGCTGGAGATTATGAAGGTACATTACCGGATATTTCAGCGACGGGGAAGGAGTTCTTTACGAATATCCCCAAAGATGCAGCCGGTCGAAAAATTCACCTGATTTTGCAGATTACCGATCAGGGGACTCCGCCTTTATCTGTATATTACCGGTATGTTATTGAGGTGAACAACTAACTTACTGTAATGAAACATGAAGACATAGAAAAGAAAGCCAAACAAAGAGTACTGGCCAAAAAGGGTTTCTTTATTACTGCTGCTACCTTTTCGTTTGTTTCTTTGATCCTGGTAATAGTCGCCTTCATTTTCCCGTTCCCCATGATGGTACGCTTTTGGATCCTTTTCCCAATTCTGGTATTCGGTTTCGTGCTGGGGATCATGTACTTAACCATCTTTGGTATTCCTGGCTCCCGCTTACTGTCCCCCGAATGGGAAGAAGAAGAAAAAAACCGGGAAATAGCCAGGCTATACCGGGAAAACGGGCTCCAGCTTCCGCCTGTTGAGGAACTTTCCGAAGAAGACCAGTTGGAACTGAAAGAACTGGACCGGCTCCGCCAGAAATGGGGCAATTATGAGGACTATGTCTGAATAGATTAACCAACTTCATACCATAAAAAACAGATTATGAAAAACCAATTTGCTCTTGGCCTGATGGCCATCTTATTACTTGCCTCCTGTGCTACCTCAAAAAACAGTACATCCGGTTGGGTGAGCATCTTTGACGGAAAAACTTTTAACGGCTGGAAGGTCAATGAGCACCCGGAAACCTTCAGCATTCAGGATGGATCCATCGTTGCCAACGGCGAGCGGGCCCACCTTTTCTACACCGGCCCGTTAGCTGATCACGATTTTAAGAACTTTGAGTTCAAAGCCCAGGTTAAGACTATGCCCAACTCCAATTCCGGCATCTATTTCCACACCATGTATCAGGACGAAGGCTGGCCCTCTAAAGGCTACGAAGTACAAGTGAACAACAGTCACAGCGACTGGCGCCGCACCGGTGGCCTTTACGCCATTGATGACGTTAAAGAAGCACCGGCCAAGGACAATGTGTGGTTCACCGAGCATATCATCGTCAATGGTAAACATGTACAGGTCTTGATCGACGGCAAGAAGGTAGTCGACTACACCGAACCGGAAAATCCCGAGCGGCCGGAAGGCATGAAAGATCGCCTGATCTCCGACGGCACTTTTGCTTTGCAGGGACATGATCCGGGCAGTAAGGTGTTTTTTAAGGATATTATGGTGAAGGTGTTGCCGGATTGATGGATCAGAACAAGACGTGGCCGGTTGACTATACCTGCCACGTCCAACAACTTTTCATGAAATTGTATTTCAAAAAGTCCGGAGGATGTGGTGTCTTTTAAGCCGTCGAAAGCATCCAGTAAGCGTTACGAATTTTCGCTTCAGAATGCGAATCTTCAACTATTCACACTAGATTTGGGAAAGGTGAAACTATAAATATTGAATATGATTACTCAGAAAAATAATACATCCAACCTCAAGGTATCATGGCCTTTCATAGCGCTATCAGTATTGGGAACTATCCTGAATCTGGTTGCAATAATAACCAATGACAATGGTGCCCTTGTGGCAGTCGGATGTAGTTTAATTGCAATCGGAGCTTCACTTAATGTGGCTATTTCCAAACGCAAGCATGACCGTTAATTGATAGTTCTTGTTGTTTCCCTTTCTGCTCGGCAGAAAGGGAAAGCATTTATGAAAAGGAAAGCTTAATCTTGTGTGATTACAAAAGTGATTATCGAGCCAACAAGTGATATCCCGCCGCTTGTTGCAAAGTTACCTGTTATCAGAAATGATATTCCACCGATCACTAATCCAACAATAACAGGAGCTATGATTTTTGAAGATACCCATTCTGCCCCTCTATCTGAGAGGGCATTTACTATTGCTGTTATAATGAACGCTGCGATAATCATCACAACAATCCATCCAATGGCCGCACCATTATCACTATAGTCTATTTTAGCTTTTCTACTAAGCGTAAATAGTACACCAACGACTAGAAATGTCAGAAATACTGACACCAGTTTATGGAACCCTCCATTTTCAGTATCAGACATAGCCTATTTTTTGAACTAAAATATAAATTTTCTGATATATATACTGCAAATATGAAGATGAAGAGGCTTCAAAAATTTTACTGAACTTCTGTATCTGCTCGGCAGAAGGCGAAAATCCCAGTTGCCCTTGGGTATGATGGAAGCAGTTCAAATAAAAGTTATTCTCTTGTGGTGTAGCTTGTATCAAGCTTCAACAATTCCTTTTTTTCTTCAATTTTCCTTTCTAGATATATGTTGAAGTTACTCGTTTCAACCTTCTGTGCCGCTAGAACGATTTCATTACTTTTCAAACGCTTTTGGGTCGCTACATACAGTGAAGACAAGCTTACAATTGCAGCACAAAAAACTCCCAATAAGATTATTTTTTTCAGATTTGGTAAGTTTCTTGTCTCACTTAAGCCTCCTAACCCTATGAGTAAAAAGGCTAATGTGCTACCATATAGTAGTTCTTTTTCCTTGTTTAAACGTATAAATTCTTGTTTTAAGATCTCACTATCAAAGAAGCTGATCATCGCTAAATTTTCTGATTCGATAATTTCTGAATGAAATTGGGAGAACAAAAAATTTCCAATAGGTTCTATGATCACTACTGAGAAAAGTCCGACAACATATGAAATAGCAAAAACCGGGACAATTGCTACTAAAGCCCAAGTTTTCGTCTTTGCATAAAACTCAATCGTAGGAAATAAATTCGGCTCCTTTCCATCTACTATTAAGAAAATCCCTAATAAGCAAAGTGCGCCAATTCCTGTTATACTTGCAAAATCATTTATCAGGTTTAAAGGTATCTGCATGATGCCGGAGTTTTTTTGCCTAACAGACGCACTTAACTGGAGCGGCTAAAAGGGACTAGACGTAAACAGATTCTAAATTTTTCAAATCTACAAAAAATGGAGAAATGTTAGATACTCTCACAATCAACTCCGGAGAAGGGAACGGCTGAGTACCAAACCTGGTGACTAGCCGCTTCGCATTTCCCTTTCCACGGGCCAAAGCCGGAAAAATTAAAATTTGTGATTGCTCACCTAAAATGGAAAACTGCCCCCGCTTCCTCCTCCTCCAAAACCACCATTACGGAAAGCATCTAAGATTTCGTTATTATCTAAGCTTACTATTCCAGTAAGTCGATTACTTATACTATCAGCTAATTGACCCGAAACTAGATCATTACTTGTGAGGCTAGAAGAGTAATGATCCTGCATATCTTCCAAGTAACCTGAGAACATTACCTGAGTTCCTTGGGTGTTGTTAAAAGCAATTTTAGTTTCAGTAGTAAAAGTGGTCTCATCAATATCAGCGTCGGTTACATCAACACCGTTATCGAGCAGTTCTTCTATAATTGAGGCTTTAAGTCCAACGAAGTCAAGACTTAAGACAGCGGCTGCTATTGCTGTGCTCAATGCCAGTGTTTTTGCTACTCTCTTAGCTTCATCTGAAGATGCACCTAAAGCTTTTGCAATTTCGAAAATTACTTTTTTGATGATAAAGGATTGGCCTAACATGGAGGTATGTTTTAATGGTTATTAAAATTATAGATTTAGCTCAATTTTGTAATTGAACACAATTTATTTTAAAAAATTAATATTAACAAATTTCTAAACATTTTTTTATAAGCTTTCTCCCTCCGTTCCGTTAAATCGGAAAAATCGCAACAAATCATCCATCCAACACAATGTTTATAAGAGGAAAACTGCAAGACTTGATCCAAATCCGTTCTCATTTAACAGGCAAATCAGAAAGCTTACTCCATTCGGTCCCGTTTTCTAACTACATCGTTATATTACCTATCCCTTTTCGACAGACCATCCAGTCCGTGG
>JAGQXH010000049.1 GCA_020436695.1 Lewinella sp.
TCGGCTCATGTGCTTAATACTTTCAAAGTCTTTTGTAAACAAAACGTCGTTTCGAAAATTTCTTCTGACAGAACAGCCTCTTTTCGTATTTCCACATTCGTTCATTAAGTTAATAGGGTTTATTTCCCCAAATTGACCGATAGAAATAAAGTCTGGTACAATATAATCCTCTTCGGTTAGTTCGGCCCATCCTAAAAATTCCCATTTGTCCGGACCTCTTAATGGAGGATAAGAGTTTAGTAGTAGTGGATAGATCAACAGGTTATCGGTCTCGAATTCATTATTGTCAAAAATGTAAGCTTCGGACTTTGGAGAGAATTTGTCATAAACCTTAACAATTAAGTTTTCATTTAGTGTTGAATCGATTTCCTGACTCCAGATCAATTTTACATATCCGGAACCAATCCCTCTTTCTAAAGGGACTTTCATGATACTACCGGATATCAGATCTTTTCGGCTTGCCATGTATTCGAAATAAGCGCTTCTTTTCTGTTTAAGTTCAATCAGGGAAGAATATCTTTTATTGCCGTCAGGGACACCGCAGGCGGCCCGTCCGTCAGCCCAGCGTCCGCCCGTACACCTCCACCTCCGGCCGCGGATAATTAAACCGAAAATAAAACCCGGCGATCACGCCAAACACAAAGCCGCCGATATGCGCCCACCAGGCCACTCCCTCACTCTGTACCGTTTCAGCAGACAGTGCCGCCGTACCGCTGAGCCATTGTTGCGCGATCCAGAAGCCCAGGAACAGGATGGCAGGAATCCGAAAAATGAAGAAAAAGAAAAGCATTTTCACCCGGGAAGTGGGGAACATCACCAGATAGGCGCCCATTACCGCGGAGATGGCCCCGCTGGCACCAACGGTAGGTACCTGACTGTCCCAGTTGAAGTAGATATGGGCCGCATGTGCCGCCAGTCCGCCAATAAGGTAAAAGATCAGGAAATGCAGGTTGCCGATAGTGGCCTCAATATTATCTGCGAATACCCAGAGGAAAAGCATATTGCCGATCAGGTGAGCCCAACCACCGTGCAGGAACATACTGGTAATCAGGGTATACAGATCAGCTCCGTGCGTAGTCTCCTCCGGAATAGCGCCATATTCATAAATGAAAGCCTGCAACTGGGCCGGCGGAAGAGAAGTCTGAAAAAGAAAGATAATGATATTCAGGGCAATGAATCCATAGCTGAAGATGGGGAAATACCCCCCTTTGACCTGATCATCTCCGATGGGAAATAGCATGTGTTGATGATTTAAGAGACGGAGCAAACTATTAAGCGGCAAAATAATAGAAAATTCTGTTAGATGCTTGACTTAGTCGTAAGTTCATCAGTCGTTAGTAATCAGTCATGGACTTACGACTAAAGGACTTACAACTTAAGACGCATTGATTTAATAATGTCACTTATTTGATTGCAATATGTAATTGTTTAGCAAATTTTCTGCAAATTTTCGCTTTTTTATAAACCGAAAAAGTATTTTTATCCCGACAATCATAACCCTTTTAAAAACCCGGTATGTACGCCCAAGCGGAACAAAAAAACCTCTACGAACTATCCAAACAATATCTTGATCCGGAAAATGCGGTGCATCAGCAATCCGATGATCTGAAAGCCGCCGATCTGCGCCGGCTGATCGTTTATCACGAATGGCGCTACTATTTACTGAACGATCCGGTAGTGAGTGATTTTGAATACGATCAGCTGTACAAACAACTCGAGGCCATTGAGGCCGCTCAGCCGGAACTGATCACGTCCGATTCGCCCACCCAGCGGGTATCCGCCGATCTAAGTGCCGACTTCCCTTCCGTAGAGCATCTCACGCCCATGCTTTCGCTGGCGAATTCTTACAATGCAGATGACCTGTATGAGTTTGATCAGCAGGTTAAAAGATTTCTGCAGATGCCGGAGGATGCTCATATTGTGTATGCAGTAGAACCTAAATTTGACGGCGGCTCCATCGCGCTGGTGTATGAAAAGGATCTGCTGGTGCGGGCCGCAACGCGTGGCAACGGTGCAGTGGGAGAGGAGATGACCGCCAACGCCCGGGCCATTCGCTCTATTCCCCTGAGCGCCAAATTCTCTGATTACGAACTGGATAAAGTAGAACTGCGGGGAGAGGTGATCATCCGCAAGGATGTTTTCACTAAAATGAACAAGGAACGGGCCGCTGCCGGCCTCACCCTTTTTGCTAATGCCCGGAACACGGCCACCGGTGGCCTCCGCATGAAAGACCCGCGGGAAGTAGCACAACGGGGCCTGGAAGCATTCATCTATACCCTGGGTTACGGTACGGATGCCGAGGGCAACAATCAACTCAATCGTTTTGATACCCACTACGAGAGTCTGGATCTGCTGGCCAATCTCGGCTTCAAGGTACCCCGGGATGGAGAAGAACGAAAATTGTGTAATAACATTCGGGAAGTCGTCGAATTCTGCATGGGCTGGGAAGCGAAACGGGAAGATTATCCTTATGAGATCGATGGAATGGTGGTAAAAGTGAACGACCGGGAGTTGCAGGAACGAACCGGCTCCACAAGCCACCACCCTCGCTGGGCCATTGCCTTTAAATTTGCCGCCAAGCAGGCCACCTCCCGTTTACTCAATGTGGAATACCAGGTGGGCAAGATCGGCACCATTACACCGGTTGCCAAAGTAGAGCCGGTGGCGCTGGCCGGGGTGACCATCTCCTCCATTTCCCTGCACAATGAAGACTTCATCAAAGAAAAAGACCTGCATCTGGGCGATACGGTTCTCATTGAACGGGCCGGTGATGTAATTCCCTACATTGTAAAAGCTATGCCCGAACTACGGGACGGTAGTGAAACGCCCATCGAATTCCCGAAATATTGTCCGATCAACGATACGGACCAGCCGATAGAACTGGAACGTTCTGAAGGCGAGGCGGCTTGGCGATGTCCCAACTGTGTGTGCGGTGCCCAGGATCTGCAACGCATTATCTTCCACGTTTCCAAATCGGCGATGGATATTGAAGGCTTCGGTAAGCAGATCGTGGAACGTTTTTATGATCTGGGCTGGATCCGGACCATGGCCGATGTCTATCAACTGGATTACGACCAGATTGCTCAATTGGAAGGCTTCGGTGAACGTTCGGCGGAAAATCTTCGCCAGTCTATCGAAAAGGCTAAACAAAATCCCATCCACCGATTGCTGCATAGCCTGAGTATCCACCACCTCGGTAAGAAAGTATCAACGCTACTGGCCGCCGAGATCGATCATGTGCTGGACCTGCAAAACTGG
Source organism: Lewinella sp. (assembly GCA_020436695.1). Lineage (GTDB taxonomy): Bacteria > Bacteroidota > Bacteroidia > Chitinophagales > Saprospiraceae > Flavilitoribacter. Next base: position 3,259 of record JAGQXH010000049.1, read on the forward strand.
ACCGAAGAAGAATTCACTCATATCAAGGATATCGGTCCCAAGGTAGCACAGAACGTGATGGCTTATTTCGCCGTTCCGCGTAATATTGAGATACTTAAAGAAATGGAAAGTTTGGGCGTTAACCTCAAGCAGACCGAAGAAGACCGACCTAAAGCTGCTTCCGGCGATGGACCCTTTGCCGGGAAGACCATCCTCTTTACCGGATCTCTGCAGACGATGAGCCGCAAGGAAGCCCAGGAAAAAGCGGAAGCCGCCGGAGCGAAGAACATCAGCGCCGTCAGCGGCAACCTGAATATATTGGTAGTAGGGGAGAAGGCGGGGTCGAAACTTAAAAAAGCCCAGGCCCTGGGGACGGTAGAGATCTTGACGGAGGAAGAATTTTTGCAGCAATTATGATCACTTCAGTTGCGATTTGGGTTGGGGTGACGGATATTCGGATGAATTCATTATGAACGTCTTATTCATCTGCAGTCGAAATCAGTGGAGAAGCAGAACGGCGGAAACCATTTTTCGGAATGATCCGCGATTTCAGGTGAGATCGGCCGGTACTTCCAGTACGGCCCGTATCCGGGTAAATAGCGGCCTGATCAACTGGGCTGATCTGATCCTGGTTATGGAGCATCACCACAAGGAAAGATTAATGGAGACTTTTGGTGCTCAACTGCAGCATAAGGAAATCATGGTACTGGAGATTCCGGATAACTATCAGTATATGGATGCAGAGTTAGTGGATGAACTAAAAGATGCTGTAGATCTCTATTTCGAAAGCAGATTTTAAATCCGCCTCTTATAGCAGGCTTGAAAGGTTCCTTAATATGCAAGCATTTAATAATTCCCTGCTGTTATTTTGTGGTTTTCTTCTGCTATCTGCCTGCAATTCAGGCTCCTCAGCCTCTGAGACTCCGATCATCACTACAGAAACCTATACCAACCCCGTTGGCGACAGCACGCTCCGCATGGGCGACCCTTTCGTGATGCAGTTTGACGGAAAATACTATTTGTACGGCACCGCCGGTCGTGATGGCTTTAAGTGCTGGTCATCCGACAATCTCCGAGACTGGACCTATGAAGGATATGCCTTTCAGGAGACTGCTGACTCCTTCGGCGAAAACAGTTACTGGGCCCCCGAAGTGATCCACTATCAGGGTAAATTCTATATGACGTATAGCTGCAAACCCAAGGATGAAGCCAGATATCCCGACATGATGTTGATCTGTCTGGCCGAAAGCGATTCCCCCACCGGGCCCTTTACCGATAAATACGCCCCCTGGATCGATCGGGGGTTCAGCTGCATAGATGCTCACATTTTCGTGGATGAGGATACGCAGCCTTACGTTTATTTCGACCGGGTGGGCTATATCGGAAAATGGCCGGCCGGCTATATGTTCGGCATCATTTACGCTATGGAACTGGACCGGCAAAGTCTGCAACCTAATAGTGATACGGTCCGGATTGCCGAGGCAGAGCAGGACTGGGAAAACCCACAGAGCGACTTTTCCAGGTGCAATGAAGGAGCATTTGTTTTTAAAGAGAACGGAAAATACTACCTGACGTATTCGGCCAATCACTGGCGCGATCCTTTTTACGGAATCGGCTATGCCACGGCGGATCATCCGCTCGGCCCCTGGACCAAACCGATGGATAACCCACTTATCGCCAAGGATTCACTGAGGGGAGTGTTCGGACCCGGGCACAATTCCTTTACTCGTTCACCGGACGGCAGGGAAATGTTCATTGTTTACCATACCCACGTTTCTCACGAGAATAAAGACCGCACTGTGAATATAGATCGGGTAACCATCGACGATCAGGGCAAATTAGTAGTGGCCGGTCCGACCCGGAATCCACAGTCATTACCTTCGGGCTCGGAATAACTGGCCTAATTTTCTATTTTTAAGCTAAAACCTGGTTATGAAAAATGTTCAACTGCTTTTCCTGCTGGTCGGCCTGTTGGCGGCCATACCCCGTATTAACGCCCAAACCCTGATCAAAGAGGGCTTTCATTTGGATACGGAAATGAAAAAAGGTGAAACGCACCTGTATGAATTGAAGCTAAAGAAAGGCGAATACGCCGAGGTCAATTTTCTGCAAAAGGGGGTAGATCTCAAAGTGACTCTGCTCAATGAGAAAAAAGATAGTATTGGCTTCCTGGATTCGCCCAATTCAACTGACGGGCCGGAGCTGTTCAAATATCTAGCCGATTATTCCGGCAGTTACTATTTTAAGGTTGAACCCCTGCAGCCCGAAAATGAAGGGATGACCGATCCCGTCGATCCGGCTTATCAGCAATACCTCGATCAAAACCAGGGGAACTACAGCGTAGAAGAGGTGACCGTACTTTCTGCTAAGGTTTATCGGGATAAGTTGGAGGCAGCGGCAGCCAGAATGCAAAGCATCATCCGCTGGTTTGGAGATAAAACGCAACCCTTGAAGACGGTAGAGGCGGGCAACGGTTTTGATGATCTGCAGTTTCTTAAACCGATACTGGAAGATGTGCAGATTGTTGGTTTGGGAGAAGCCACACACGGTACCCGGGAGTTTTTCCAGATGAAACACCGGATGCTGGAATTTCTGGTCAATGAAATGGATTTCCGCGTTTTTGCCATCGAGGCCAGTTACCCTGCCTGTCAGAATATCAACGATTATGTGCTGCACGGGATAGGAACCAAAGAAGCGGCACTGTCCTCGCAGGGCTTCTGGACCTGGGATACGGAAGAAGTGCTCGATATGATCGAGTGGATGCGCACCTACAATCAGGGCGTGCCGGTGGAAAAGCGGGTGCAGTTTCTGGGCTTTGATGTGCAGGTCTTGCAAAAGTCGAGTGCCGAAGTGACTGCTTTTTTGGTACAGACCGACACCGTACTGGCCGGAAAATTTGAGGAAGTGAGCGAGCTGCAGAAAGGGGTCTCTCCTTTCGGCCAGACTACGGATAGTACACTGGTGGCTAAAGTGGATCTGAAATACAATGATCTACTGGCGGATATGATCCTGTCCGAAGGCCGGCTGATCAGTCTGCAAAACAGAACGGCATACTATAGAGCAGTTGAGCATTTGCGCATCCTCATGCAGGGATGGCGTGCTACAAAAGCGAGGGCGTTGCGGCAGTTCAATCCGGAAATGCGGGATTATTATATGGCCGATAATGTATTGTATCTGCGTGCTCAGTTGCCACCGGGTACCAGGATGGTGCTTTGGGCCCATAATGGGCACGTGGCCGCTAACCCCGAGGCCGGAATCAACGGCGGTATAAAACCAATGGGAGCCTACTTGCGGGAAACTTTCGGGGACGCGTACTATTCCATTGCCTTTGCCTTCAATCAGGGTGGTTTTCAGGCTATGGGCTACGATGAGAACGGAAAAATGAATGGCCTGATGGGGCATTCTGTGGAAGCCGCCGAGCAGGGAACAATAGATTGGATATTCGCTCAAAATGAGCACCCCATTTCTTTTCTCGATCTGCGCCAGCCTTTCATCCCGGAAGTAGCTGACTATTTCCGGGATGAGGTAAAGAGTTTCGGAACGGGCGCTGCTTTCCGACCTGACTTTCGTAGCTTGCGCTTCTACGGCAGTTATGAAGATTATACCAGTCATCACGACGGTATCATCTTTGTGGATACCACGAACCGGGCACGGCCTACGGAAGCAGTGAAGGGGAGAATGAGGGTAGAGTAGTGTAATTGTCGGAGATGAATTTATGATTAAAGTAAGTGGTCAGTCGTGAGTCAATAGTCGTCAGTCATTGCGAGGGGTACGAAGATTTGTAGGTCAAGGACATTACCGGGATGAATTTTACAAATCAGGACTAATTCCTTTCCATTTTGGCAATCTCTGAATCGACTTATGACTTACGACTGACTAACTGACAACTTTTATTGTTCACTAACGAAAAACCTGGAATATGAAATGGATGAATTCGTCCGGTTCATTAATGATCCTTCTATGTTGCCTGATCAATCCCCTGCTGTACGGACAATCCGGCGGACAGGAAGCAACCAACTCTTCTCAACCAAACATTATTTTTATCCTCGTAGACGATATGGGCTGGGGTGATCTTGGCGTTTTCTGGCAAAATCTACGAAAAACCAATAATGATCACTCCGAACCCTGGCAATCCACTCCGGCACTCGATGCGCTGGCCGCAAAAGGCGCCATGCTTACCAGCCATTACTGCAGCGCACCGGTATGTGCCCCTTCCCGGGCCTCCTTACTGCTGGGGGTCAGTCAGGGACATGCTAACGTCCGGGATAATCAGTTTGACAAAGCATTGCAGGATACCTACACGCTGGGTTCGGTAATGCAGGGTGCCGGCTACCACACGGCGGCCATCGGCAAGTGGGGATTGCAAGGGAAAGGCGAAGGACCCGACTGGCCGGCACATCCGCTTAATCGCGGCTTCGATTACTATCTGGGCTACATCCGTCATCGCGATGGGCACGAACATTATCCCAAGGAAGGCATCTATCGCGATAAAAAAGAAGTCTGGGAAAACCGCACCGATATTTCTCCGGGCCTGGATAAGTGCCTCACTACCGATCTGTGGACAGCTTCTGCCAAACGGTATATCACCCAGAGAGTACAGGATGTCGATGATTCCCAACCTTTCTTTTTGTATCTGGCCTATGATGTTCCGCACGCCGTTCTGGAATTACCTACCCAGAAATACCCCGACGGCGGTGGCCTGAAAGGAGGCCTGCAATGGACCGGCCGTAGTGGACAGATGATCAACACCGCTTCAGGAGAACCTGACAGCTATATTTATCCAGAATACCGCAACAGAACCTGGGACGATGATAAAAATCCCAACACGGCGGAAGTACCCTGGCCGGAGACCTATCAGCGTTACGCCACCGCCTGCCGACGGATAGACGAAGGCATCGGCGATCTGATGCAGTTGCTGCAGGATCTGGATATTGATGACAATACCCTGGTCGTATTTAGCTCGGATAACGGTCCTTCCAAAGAGTCATATTTGCCGAAAGGTTATGTGCCTAATGAGCCGACCTTCTTCAACAGCTTCGGCCCGTTTGACGGCATCAAGCGCGATTTGTGGGAAGGTGGCGTACGCGTGCCGACCATTGCCTGCTGGCCGGCCCGTATCCCTGCCGGGCAGGTATTCAACGAGCCAAGTGCCATGTACGACTGGTTACCGACCATCACGGATGCGGCTGGGTTGCTGGCTCCGGTGCGTACGGATGGCGTCTCGTTATTGCCTTTATTGTCGGGCACCGGTGAATACCCGGATCGGACCATTTACATCGAATATTTCAACAATCAGAAAACGCCGGATTACGACGAGTTCGATCCGGCTCACCGTTCCCGTCTCCGTTCTCAGATGCAGAAGATCCGTATCGGTGATTTTGCCGGGGTACGCTACAATATCCAGTCGGCCGATGACGATTTTGAAATCTACAATGTGGTTACGGATCAGCAGGAGACAACCAATCTGGCCGGGCAGCCTGCTTTCCGGAGCATGCAGGCCATGATGAAAGAAAAGGTGTTGCAGATGAGAATGCCGGATGAAGAGGCAAAGCGCCCTTATGATTCTACACTGGTGGCGGGCGTAATACCCCGGCAATTGCGCCAGGGACTGCAAAAAAGTTTCTACAAAGGCAAATTTCCCTGGCTGGCTGAACCGCAAGGTTTAACTTCCAACCAGGAGACCATAACGAAAGACCTCGTGGCCGGTTCCGCGAAAGGAGTATATGTTCTGGAAGGCTTCATTCGGGTGCCGGAAGACGGACGATATACCTTTTCCTTCCGCGCTGACGGCCCTTTTCTGATCCGTCTGCACGAGGCGCAGCTCCTGGACGGCAGCTATAAACACCAGGCTAGTGAAGAGGAAAGGTCGGAAGTAGCACTACAGGCAGGATTTCATCCCATCCGTATCTATTATTTGCAGGAGACGGGCGGGCAGCCAATGCTGAAATTCAAATGGAAAGGTCCGGGAATGGAGGAAAAGGAAATATCCGCTGAGTATTTTTTCCATTGATGGTTTGTGGGCAGTTGCCGGGTATTTTCACATTTCCGAAAATACCCGGCAATTACCGCTACCGGTTTTCGAACACGATCTTAATTTTTAGGGTTGGAAAAATGAGCGATCGCAAAAGCTTAATTACCAATAATTCAAAAAATTAAAAGATATGAACAACCTGATCAGAGGCCTGATCGCCGGCTATGGCGCGAAAAAACTGGGCGGTGGATGCCTAAGCACCGTAATCGTATTCCTCATTATCTGGATGGCTTTAGGGCACTGTAATTGATCCAGGTTGTCAGTTGCCCAGTTTGAGTATTGCGAAATCCCACATCTAAGATTGGGATGTCAGCCATCAGTTGGTCATGCAAGTGCTTAAAATCAATAGCATCGGCCCGGATTTCAGTAGAATGAAGGCTTCGAACCCGTCCATTTCGTATTAGTTGGTTCAATTTTAGCTTAGCCCAATACAACCGACCACTGATCACCGACCACTGACAACTTGAGTTAACTACTTCCAGCCTTCGAGAACCAAGCACCAAGCATCCAATACCCAAAAAATTATTTCTCCTTACATCCTTCCTTCTTCCGCGTATCGGTGATCTGGATGATCTTCCAGCCGTCTTCCGTTTTGGCAACGTGAAAAGCATTTACGCCGCAGTGCAGGAGGGTTTCGCCCAGATAAAAGGAATAAGGTGTCCAGACCGTCGCCAGATTGTCTTCCAGTTTGACGTCGTAGCCCCAGATCTGTTCGTCGTATACCTGATCGTGGGGCGTGCCGATCTGCACGAGGAATTTTTCCAGATCTGCCGTGTGTACCACGGGGTTCCCTTCCTTATTCGTGAAAGTTGTTTGCAAACGGGCTGTCGGATGGAAAGCGGCGTGTACCATGCTGCTATCTCCGGCGCGCATGCCATCGAACAGTTGATGAATAGGGAGCAGGATCTCTTTTTCCGCATCAGCCTGTGCACTCAGGGTATAATCGGCCACTATGAAAAGGGCGCAGGTAAAAAGTATCGTTTTGATATTCATTCCACTTCATTTTGTCTTCATCAAAAATAAAGCTACTTACAGGTAATCCGTATGGAATAGGTCAAGCTTAGACTAAATCCCTGCTCTTTGGTCCCTATTCCCATATTTTACGGATGTATCAGAAAGGAAAATCTTAAAATTTAGACCAATAGAAAAAACTGTGTCCGGGCACGGGTTGGAGTTGACGTCTTTTTCTTACATTTATCACTAGTTGCAAAACTGCCTGCAGAAAAAGGTGGATTTGCCGGCGTTGAGTGCTTGTAAAATAAGCCTGTCTCACGACAGATTGGAAAAAGATAGATACCCGTTGGGATGGCGTAACAATTGCTCATCTCCGGATTTATTCTGCATTCCAATACCCAACCCTTCTTTTCCTACCAATAGAAAGACCATTTAATGAACCGATCACATCCATCCGCATCGTCCAGACGATCCGCCATAATACCTTTCGTGTGCCACGTTTTGGCTACCCTATTACTTATTTCGTTGACCAGTGGTTGCCAGGAGAAGGCTACTGTTGGCAACAATTCCGGTTTCCTCGCTTTAAATAAGGACGCTCACATCATCCTGGTAGGCAATAACCTGGGATCGAGAATGATGAATTTTGGCTATTTCGAAACCGAAATGCAGGTGCGCTATCCGGATAGCATGCTCTATATCCGCAATATGTGCGACGGCGGTAATACCCCTGGATTCCGGCCGCATTCCGGACGGGTCTCTCCCTGGGCATTTCCGGGGGCGGAAAAATTTCAGACGGAGCTGGCTAATCCATCGGGGAGCCAGGGGCACTTTGAAACACCTGATGAGTGGATCACCCGCCTGGGAGGCGATATCATAATCGGTTTCTTCGGTTACAGTGAATCCTTTGCAGGAGAAGCCGGACTGGAAAACTTCAAGGGCGAACTGGCCGCATTTATCGAGCATACCCTCAGTCAGGAATACAACGGACACTCCAATCCGCAGCTTGCACTGGTATCTCCAATTGCTTTCGAGGACTTGTCTGCACAATTTGATCTGCCGGACGGGGTAAAGGAAAATAAACAACTGTCGCTGTATACCGATGCCATGCGGGAAGTAGCCGATGCTCATAATGTATTGTTTATAGACCTGTTTGCCCCCACAGCTGATTGGTTCTCAGAAACCGATCATTTCCTGACGATGGACGGTTTTCAACTAACCGAAGAAGGGTATGAAAAGCTGGCTCCGCTGTTGGTGGATCAACTATTCGGGCCAAAAGAACCGGAAGCGGAGGCAAATCGCGATCTCATCCACGCCGCCGTACTGGAAAAGAACTGGATGTGGCATAATGACTTTAAGATCCCGAACGGCGTGCACGTGTTCGGCAGACGCTATGAGCCGTTCGGTCCGGATAACTACCCGGCAGAGCTTAAGAAGATCCGGGAAATGACGGCCCTGCGGGATGAGGCCATCTGGAAAGCCAATCACGGTGAAGAAATGGATCTCGCTCAGGCAGATGAGCAGACTTCCGTGCTGCCGCCGGTAGAAACCAATTACCAGCCCAGTGAAAAGAACGGCAATCCGAGATATCTCTATGGCGCGGAAGCCATCAAGCAATTCACTTTGCCGCCCGGTTATCAGATCGATTTATTTGCTTCGGAAGAAGACTTCCCGGATCTGGCTAATCCCGTACAGTTATCTTTCGATAATCAGGGGCGTTTGTGGGTGGCGGTTATGCCGAGTTATCCGCACTACAAGCCCGGAGATACCCGGCCCAATGATAAACTTTTGATCCTGGAGGATGCAGACGGTGACGGCAAAGCGGATAAACAGACGGTTTGGGTGGATGGCCTGCATTTGCCTACCGGATTTGAATTTGCGCCCGAAGGGGTATATATCGCTCAGGGTACTAATTTGAAATTATTTACCGATACGGACGGCGACGATAAAGCGGACAAAAGTCAGATCATTCTCAGTGGTTTTGATGACCACGACTCTCACCATGTGATCAGTGCCTTTTGCTCTGATCCGTCCGGAGCTATTTTCATGGGAGAAGGCGTTTTCCTGCACACCAATGTAGAAACGCCTTACGGAACCGTACGGGGGACTAATGGCGGTTTTTATCGCTACAATCCGCAGCGTCGCCGACTGGAGCGTACGGCTCAGTTGCCGATCCCCAATCCCTGGGGCATTGCCTTTGATGACTGGGGGGAACCGTTTTTCGCAGAAACTTCCGGTCCGGATATCCGCTGGATGACGCCGGGCACCAGCAAGCCTTACTACGGAGAATCCCACGACAAAAGCTTTAGTTTGGTGGAGGAAGCGCAACGCGTGCGTCCGACCTCCGGTCTGGAATTCGTATCCAGCCGTCATTTTCCGGATGAAGTACAGGGCGACCTGTTGATCAACAATACTATTGGATTTCTGGGAACGAAACAACACCAAATGGTGGAAGATGGGACGGGCTACACGCTGAAGTTCCGTCAGGATCTGGTACAGTCCAGTGATAAAAACTTCCGTCCGGTGGACATGGAATTTGCTCCCGACGGCTCTCTGTATATCATTGACTGGCACAATGTGCTCATTGGTCACATGCAACATAACGCCCGGGACCCTCTGCGCGATCACCAGCACGGACGTATATACCGCGTCACCTATCCGTCGCGGCCGTTGGTGGAACCCGCCAAAGTGGCCGGGGCCAGTATCGATGAATTGCTGAACAACCTTACGCTGCCGGAATACCGTACCCGTTATCGTACCCGACGGGAATTGCGAGGCCGTGATGCCGCAGAGGTATTGCACAGCCTGCGCAAATGGGTGGATAATCTGGACCGGCAGGATCCCCGTTACGAACACCATCTTCTGGAAGCACTCTGGGTAAGCTGGGGCCTGGATCAGATTGAAGCCCCACTGCTGCGCCGCCTGTTGAATGCTTCAGACCACCGGGTGAGGGCAGCTGCAGTGCGCACGCTCCGTTATGTCGGACATCAAATGAAAGATCAGGCCGAATTGCTGCGTCAGGCGGCTGCGGATGATCATGGCCGCGTCCGGCTGGAAGCCATTGTAGCCGCCTCCTGGCTGGAACCGGAAGTGGGCATGCCGATCCTGAATGAGGCGGCACAACATCCTCTTGATAAATGGATGGAACCCGCTTACCGCACGGCAGTGGCTCATATCAATGGTAAAACGGTAGAACAACATACGCAGGAAGAAGTGAAAACCCATCTTAAAGGGAAAGAACTTGCGGTATTTATTAAGGGCAAGGAAATTTACGAGCGCGAAGGATTTTGTATAACTTGTCATCAGGAAGACGGCAAGGGACTGGTGGCATCCGGCTTTCCGCCGTTGGCCGGCACGGAGTGGGTGAACGGACCGGAAGAACGTCTGATTAAGATTGCCTTGAACGGCCTCTTTGGTCCTATAGAAGTTTCGGGGAAAGAATACCCGGGACAGGTGCCCATGACGCCTTTCGGAGGTTTACTTAAAGATGATGAACTGGCCGCCGTACTTACCTACGTCCGCAATACGTTCGGAAATAAATCTTCCGTGATCAGTGCCGAACAGGTAAAAACCGTACGGGATGCCACTAAGGATAAAACCGGATTTTATTCGCCGGAGGAATTGCTGTCGCAACATCCGATGTAATAAATACAAGTTGTCGGTTGCCAGTTGCCGGTTTGTCTACGATTAACCGGCAACCGGCAACTGAAATAATTTAGTAAAAAACTCAAAAACATATGCACCTAGCCATTCACAACTGGATGCGGGCCGAGCCGCTGGAAAAGACCGTTGCCCGCATTGCCAGTCAGGGATACGATGCTCTGGAAATACAGGGAGCACCTGATATGTACGATACGAAAGAGGTCCGGCAATTACTGAAAAGCAAAGGATTGAGCTGCTGGGGCTCTGTGACCCTGATGATGGAAAAGCGGAACTTACTGGCCAGAGACGAAGCTCAGCGTGCGGCTTCCATCCAATATGTAAAAGATGTGATCACCATGGTCAAAGAACTGGATGGCCATATGGTATCGCTGGTACCCGGAACGGTAGGCAAAGTAGAACCCGACGCCCGGCCGGAAGAGGAATGGGAATGGGCGGTTGAATCGGTAAAGGAATGTTACGATTATGCCGAAAAATCCGGTATTCTGATCGGTATTGAACCGATCAACCGTTTTGAGACCTATTTTGTCAATCGCGGCGATCAGGCCCTGGCGCTGGCCAAGGCGGTAGGGCCCAACTGTGGAGTATGCCTCGATGTATTCCACATGAACCTGGAGGAGGCCAACACCTACGAAGCTATCAAGCGTGCCAAGGATCGGCTGGTCGGTGTACATGTGGCCGACAACAACCGCATGGCGCCAGGTATGGGAACACTGGACTGGCCAAAGATCGTTTCCCTGCTCAAGGAAGTTGGTTACGATGGCGCCCTTTCCGTAGAATTCTGCCCCCCACTGGACCGCACACCGGCTAATCCTTATCCCGGTAGTATCGATGAGCATCCGGAAGGACTGTCGCCGGAACAGCTGAAATTCCTGGAAGATCACGGGAGCTCTGCCTTTACCGAGGAGTTCTATAGTATGTTGACGCAGAAGTCAATTGACACACTCCGACCGCTCATTTGATTTGGAGAGAGAGATGACGAATGGGTATAACAACTGATAACTGAAATTTATGAAGATAGCTAAAGTAGAAGCCTTCTGGCTTCGCTGTCCGATACCGGAAAAGAAACAACACCGTTCCGACTACGGATTGCTGACCGCTTTTGATATGACGCTGGTGGTGGTGACCACCGAAGATGGTCGCCAGGGATTTGGAGAAGCAAAGGCAGCCGTAGGTTCTTCCGGCGTATGCGCCTCCATCGTTACCTGTGTAGAAAACGAACTGGCTCCGATACTTATCGGACAGGATGCCCGCAAGATCAATGAACTCTGGGAACGCATGTACAATGGTGTGCGGGATCACTACGCATTGAAAAGAGGCCGGGTATTTCCCATCCTGGGTAACCGGGGATTGACGGTCTCCGCTATGAGCGGTGTGGATATGGCACTCTGGGACCTGCTGGGTAAATCTCTGGAAGTCCCCGTCGTTCAATTGCTGGGTGGCGCCATGCGCGACCGGATGGAGGCTTATGCGAGCGGAGGCTGGGCCGGTAGTGACGCCATCGGCGAACAATTACTCGGCTATACCGCTAAAGGTTTTAAGGCCATCAAAATGCGGGTGGGCGTGATGGACGAGACTGTCGATTACAGTATTGAGCGGGTAAAAGCAGCGCGGGAGGCCCTGGGGCCGGACATCAAGATCATGACGGATGCTCATGGTACGTTTTCCGTGCCGGAAGCCAAACGTTTCTGTAGGGCAGTGGAAGACTGCAATCTGTACTGGATGGAAGAACCCATCTCCCCCGATAATAAGAAAGGAACCGCAGAGGTCCGGGCTATGACGACCATCCCCATTGCCGCCGGAGAAAGTGAATTTACCCGCTTTAATATGCGGGAATTGGTAGACCACCGGGCCGTGGATGTGTTGCAGCCGGATTCCGCCATCATCGGCGGTATCACTGAAAGCTGGCGGGTAGCTGCCCTGGCAGATGCCTACCAACTGGAACTGGCTCCACATTGCTGGGGTTCGGCCTTCTCCTTTATGGCGGGCGTGAACATCGCCTTCGCCAGCGCTTCAGCCGTGATCATCGAATTTTCCAGCGGGGGCAACCCCATGATGTACGATCTGGTACAGGAAAAGATCGAAGCGGTCGACGGCCACATTACAGCTCCCACCGTTCCCGGACTGGGACTTTCGGTCAACTGGGATTTTGTTAAAGAGTATACTCAAAACGGTTGAGGGGAAACGGCAGAAGGTAGATGGGGCATTTTAGTCGTCTACCGTTCACCGTCTACCGTCCACCGTCATAAAACCATTAGCCATGCCTAAACTAACCAAGATCAATCACGTCACCCTGATCGTGGATCAGCTGGAGACCGCTGCTGAATTTTACGAGCACGAAATGGGACTGGAAGTGATCCCTGCTTTCGTTTTTGATTATCCCACAGCCTTTTTCAAAATTAACGAAGAAGAACAACTCCATCTCTCGGAATGGGAGGATGCGCAATCCTTCCGCGGACATATTTGCCTGGTGGTCGATGATTTCAATACGTTCTACTGGCGAATGAAAGAACTGGACATTATCGATATCACACCTTGGGGGAAAGTGCGTCAATTGCCGCAGGGCGTGATGCAAATGTTCATTCGCGACCCATCCGGCAACCTCCTGGAGATCTCTTCCCCTCCTGAGTACAAGGACAAGATCGATCCGGCTATTTTTGAAGATGAGTTCTATCAGGAAGGCTTATATGTTTCCGGCAGAAATGATTTCCGGGGGTATAAAAGTGAAAATGCCGTCCTGTATCATGGTAAAAAATAAGGAAGTCTATAGTCTTCAGTCTGCTAGTTTTCAATCTCTAGTGTCGCGGATCAAGAATTCATAATCTTGCTGCAATACCGCACTCGGAGCGTGCTTCACTCCGGAAGGGACTACTGCACAAAACCGGAGCCAGGCACTTTCCAAGTGCGAGTCATAAAATATTAATATTTGATTCCGCAGCACTACTGACTGACGACTTATGACTAACAGACTGACGACTAACACATATTTCTGAATGAAAAAAAACATCCTCTTGCTGGAAACCGTAAGTGAGGAAGCAGATCAGCTCCTGCATGAAGGTGCCCAAATCTTTATGGCCGACTCTCCTTCTTCCGGACCGGCTATCGCGGAAATGCATCCCATTCATGCCATTATCACCCGCGGTAAGGGAGATGTCAGCCCCGAACTTATCTCCGGGTGCCCAGATCTGGAAGTGATTGCACGTTGTGGCGTAGGGCTGGATAATGTACACGTAGATTTTGCCACCACCAGCGGCGTTAAAGTAGTGAATGCTCCGGGGAGTAATGCTGATACCGTAGCGGAACATACGCTGGCCCTGATGTTGAGTCTGCAGCGTCAAATGTATCGTTCCATTGCAGCGGTCAAGGACAATAATTGGGGATTCCGCACGGTTTACGCCGGCGATGAGATCAGAGGTAAGACGCTCGGTATTCTGGGACTGGGGGATATCGGCAGCAAAGTGGCACGACTGGCAACTGCTTTCGGTATGCAGGTCATTTATTCCGGGCAAAAGGAAAAGCCGGGTGTTGATTATGACTTCTGCAGTCTGGAGGAGTTATTGCAGCGGGCGGATATCATCAGTCTGCATCTGCCGTTAACGAACGCTACGCGTCATCTGCTCGATACGGCCGCTATTGCGAAAATGCAGCCGCACGGCTTGATCATTAATACCTCCCGGGGAGCGGTCATTGATGAGACCGCCTTACTGAAGGCGCTGATGCAGGGAACGATCGGCGGTTTTGCGGCTGATGTGCTTACAGTAGAACCGCCGTCTGCGGGCCATCCGTTCCTGGAACTGGATAATGTACTGATCACTCCACATTCGGCCAGCCTGACAGCGCGTACTTACAATGAAATGTGTGTGCTTACCGTGCGCAATACCTTAGCCCTGCTGGAAGGGAAAAGTATTGACGACAAATACATATTCAATTCAGCCGCTCTGAACGGCAAATAATCACTACTATAAAAGTCCTAAAGATTACAATCCAATATCATGAGATCACTACCATGCTTACTCAGTTTCGCCTTTATTTTTGGTCTTTGTGCATATAGTTGCGGGCCGGCCACTACTTCGGAAGATAGCGATGAAACGATGACTACATCCGGCCCGGTGGAGTGGGTAACCTACCAGGGAGAACCGGCCGTCGGTAAAAATATAGTACTGGTGAGCGGAGATGAGGAATATCGCTCGGAAGAGGCGCTGCCCCAGCTGGCTAAAATACTGAGTACGGAGCATGGCTTCGACTGCACGGTCTTATTTGCACAGGACCCGGCCGAGCCCGGTATCATTGATCCGAACTACACCGGTAATATCCCCGGCTTGGAAGCATTGGAAGATGCCGATCTGATGATCCTGTTCACGCGTTTCCGGGCGCTGCCGGATAGCCAGATGCAATATTTTGCCGAGTACCTGAAGGCCGGCAAACCGGTGATCGGCATTCGTACCGCTACTCATGCCTTTAATTTTAAGGATACGACCAACCAATGGTACCAATGGGGCAATTCCTTCAATGAAGAGGGTAATGCCTGGGACGGGGGCTTCGGCCGTCTGGTGCTGGGCGAGCGCTGGCATACCCACCACGGGCATCACAAAAATCAGAGTACCCGCGGGCTGATCGCCGAAAATGCTGCGGATCATCCCATTGTCAATGGGATAGCCGACGGCGCTATATGGGGCCCTACTGATGTTTACGGCGTAAGACTGCCGCTGCCCGGAGATGCCATGCCCATCATCATGGGGCAGGTAACCGAGCGGGAAGGCGAATTTGATGAGAACGATCCGTTTTATGGTTTGAAAGAGTCGGACCATGTGGTGGCTACGACCAATTCCGCCGCCAAAAATGCCTATAATCCCAATGATCCGATGATGCCCATTGCCTGGACAAAATCGTACCAACTTCCGGGTGGCAAGATGGGGAGATCCTTTACTTCTACCATTGGTTCTGCTACGGACATGATGGATGAGGATGTGCGCCGCCTTTTTGTCAATGCCACCTATTATCTGCTGGGGATGGATGTGCCCGCCAAAGCAGAGGTCGATCTCGTAGGCACCTACCAGCCTTCAGCCTATAATTTTCACGAGGATGCTTATTGGGATGAAAAGCAGTTGAAAGTAGCGGATCAGGTGATGGAATAAGAATATATTTGGGTGTTAGATGTTTAGTCCCGGATGCTCGGCGAGCACTTTGATTACCGGGTACCCAGTACCCGGCACCTAATACCTTTCTCCATTTTTTAACATTGAGCTTGACAAGAATTATTCTTATCTTTGGCGTTCAAAATCCTGACCATGCTTATGCGCAAGATCAATGATTTTCTTTTTGGTGATGATGAACGCCCTGCTTTTGTTCGGATCGTCAAATTGATGTGGCTGGCCACTTTCGCAGCAATTTTTGTCGGAATATTATGTTTTGTGGTGCTGACATTCAGTGACCTTCCTTCCGTAGAACAACTGGAAAATCCCCAGAGCAATGAGGCTTCGCTGATACTTGGAGATGACGGTTCCACAATGGCTACCTTTTATACCGAGAACCGGATCCCGGTTACCTTCGACGAACTGTCACCCAATCTGGTGAATGCCCTGATCGCTACCGAGGATGAACGGTACTACAATCATACCGGTATTGATTTTGAAGCCCTGGCCCGCGCTGTGGTAAAGACCGGGCTGATGGGGCAAAGTAGCTCGGGAGGTGCTTCTACCATTACCCAGCAATTGGCCAAGTGGCTGTTTACCGGAACGCGTTCGCGCTCGAAGTTTACGGCCGTGATCCAGAAATTGAAAGAATGGATCATCGCGGTGCGCCTGGAAAGAAAATATACCAAGGAAGAGATCATTGCACTCTATCTCAATATTGTGGAGTTTGTCAATGGGGCTTATGGCATCAAGCAGGCTTCCCGCATCTATTTCGATACCGATCAGGACTCATTGAGTATACAACAGGCGGCAACATTGGTCGGTATGCTCAAAAATCCATCGCTTTACAATCCGCTAACCCGGCCGGAGCTGGTTAAACAGCGGCGGATGGTGGTATTGAAACAGATGGAAAAGAACGACTTTATTACCGAGGTGCAATACGATACCTTGCGAGAAACGGAGTTGGGTATCCGCTTTACCCGGCAGACCCATATCGACGGCCTTGCTCCCTATTTCCGGATGGAACTGGCAAAGGAAGTGAAAAATCTCCTGGACATGCCCGGTCGGCAAAAACAAGACGGCTCAAAATACAACATCTATAAGGATGGCCTGCGGATCTACACGACCATCAATCCGTATATGCAACGGATTGCCGAAGAAGAAATGCGCAAACGGATGCCGGTAGTCCAGAAAGCGCTGTGGAATACCTGGAAGTGGAATGATCCCTGGGAATACTCCAGTGGTTCGGAAACGGAAGTACCGGTACCTATTCGGCAAATGATGCTGACGCGACTGAAACGCAGTTCGGAACGTTACCAAAGCCTGCGATCCAAGTATCTGTCGGATGTGTTGAGCAAAATGGGTAAAGAACTTGACCTGACCTTCCACGATGATGACCGGGAGATCGAACGGATCATCGACGAATCGAAAAAGGCCGGAGTGATCACGCAACTGGTCTCTCAGAAAATGATCACCACCGAACTGGCCGCCCAGTATCGGAAAGTGCTGAAAAGTGAATATTTCCCCGAGCTCAAATCCCAGTGGGAAAAGCTACAGGCCGAAGTAGAGGAGGTGTTTAACAAGCCGGTCGAGATGAAGGTGTTTGCCTACAATAAGGACATGGAGAAAGACACCACCATGAGCCCAATGGATTCCATCCGCTATCACCGGATGTTCCTGCAAACGGGTATGGTGGCCATTAATCCGAAGAGCGGTCAGGTGAAAGTGTGGGTAGGTGG
>JAGQXH010000004.1 GCA_020436695.1 Lewinella sp.
TAGGAGGAGTCGTGTACGTTAAGCTCAGCTTTTCTACCTGGGCAGACTGGGAAATGGACGAGGCGGAGTTGATCGTAGCCCAACAAATTGAGCACGAATACGGTGTCCGGGCCCAGGTAAAGATCCTCAGTGAGGAGGAACAAGAATCCATCCTCAGTATGGGATACGGTACTCCATTCCTCTTTTCTTCTTCCACTGAAGAAGGTAGCACAGATTATTACACCCTTGATGCCGAAAGACCGCAACTGACCGATGCCGAAGTACTGATCAGCGGCCCGGAACAACACGAACGGGAAGGCAAAGCCCTCCTGAGTCTCGATAAACTCTTTTCACCCTGTATCATCAACACCGCGGCCGTGCCGCGATCCGACGAAATTCATTCGACTGAACTCACCAATTTTGCTTACCAACCGCTCCTGGATCTGTTTGATCCACGGGTGCCCAGCCCTCCTCCGGCTGCCGTGCAGGTTCATCTGGCATAAATTATCTACGTTCAATCAGCTTGGTCACCTATCGGATACCGGTTTTGCAGTCGGTAATCTTTCAGACTGTTACAGGCAAAAGGTAAAGCTATATTGGTTATACTGACCAATTTAAATTGTCGGTAAGCGGATACAGCTCCTTTCCCGGACCGTTCCGATGATCAGTTGCCTATCGGCAGTAGTAAGGCTCTTACCGGAAATCATCCGATCAGTAGGAAGATGGTCGGGTGCATTGCCGGGCGCTTTCGCCTAAACCGGGCTTTTCTTCAGATGTTAAAGTGAGCCGAACAGACTGACCGCTGAAAATAAGTAATGATCATCCTGCATGAATTAACGTGGACCGTTGTTTACACCACAGCTTACGCCAGTTGAGCCGCTCATCATTTCTATTATCGCTGACAAGTCGACTTTCGATCAACAGGGTTTTCCCCTGAGAGACCTGTGCATGATCTGATAGCCACCTGAAACTCAGGTGTGTTTTCCGGCATAAACTAAATATGTTGTCAACAAAATTCATACCACCAAATTGGAAGAAATCATCTCCCAAAGGGCGAGTCGATGCTACATGGTTCCATTGTCTCATTGCTTCCTTGTCAATGAAACAATGAAGCAATGGAACACGAGTAATGTTATCTGATTTATTTGACGGTGGACTCAATACTGACAAGCAACCAACTGCCAACCACTAGTTTAACACTCATAAGCAAACAAAAACATGAGATATATAACCATACTTAGCGTTTTATTCTTTTTCCTATTTCAGGTACAGGACATTCAGGCTCAGGGCTGCGTTGCCATTAGAGGCGGGGCCTGCGGAGGAGCATTGGGCAGCAGTAACAACCTGATGCAAGGCGAGTTCAGCCTCAGTACCGGCTATCGTTATTTCAAGTCCTTTCGCCATTTCCGGGGCAGCCACGAGGAGGCCAATCGCGTTGCAGAAGGCACCCAGGTGATCAACAAATCCTCTTTTCTGGATTTTTCTCTGAGCTATGGCATCACAGATCGGCTGTACGGCAATGTGATCCTGCCCTTTGTATTTCATAATCGCTCGTCTATGTACGAGCATGGAGGGAACCCACCGAACGGACTGGGTGACCGGCATGAGACGACTTCCAGCGGCCTGGCCGATATCCGGCTGGGGCTGGGTTATTGGTTGTTCAACCCGACCGAGCACCACAATTTCAATTATGCTATTGGCCTGGGGGTAAAACTACCAACCGGTAAATACGACTATACCGATACATTCTACAACCAGGGTGAAGACCGGGATCAGGAAGTGGAAGGCGTTGTGGACCAGTCAATCCAACCGGGAGACGGCGGCACCGGCATTACGCTGGATCTGCAGGGATATCATTCTCTTTCCCCTTCGTTCCTGCTGAGCACCAACCTGTACTACCTGTTTAACTACCAGGAAACCAACGGTGTGCTGACCAGAAGAGGGACCAGTGAGTTTTCCTGCCCGGATCAGTTTGCGGCCCGGATCGGTGCATACTACATGACACATGTGCCAGGCTTCAGCGTCTACCTGGGGGGACGTGCGGAAGGTGTACCCGCGAAAGACATCATCGGCGGCAGTGCCGGTTACCGTCGGCCGGGTTATGCTATTTCGGCCGAACCGGGTATCAGCTACGGCGCAGGACCACTTTCTCTCAATGTGAGTGTGCCTATTGCACTGGTGCGTAATCGTACCCAAAGTTATGAAGACAAGATCCGTACAGAAGAAAGAGGTTCCTACGTGCACGGTGATGCTGCCTTTGCTGACTATTTACTGAGTTTCAATCTTTCTTACCGATTCGGAGGACACCAGACCCGTACTGCTCCGCATGGACCGATGTGGAATGATCTGAATCAGTAAACATAAGATCTTTTGGTTAATAAACAGTTGACTTTGGACGGAGGGAGTGGAAGATAGATACTGGGAGTGATGGAGGTTTGGATGTTGGGACCTGGAAAGTGTTTGGGTCGATATACCCCGATCTGAATAGCTACTAAATATCCCAATGTCCAAACACCCCAACGTCCCAACATCCAAAATACCAAATGACCCTAAATCCCGGTAACTCCTTTGTATACTAGCTATATATCTTTATACATTCCCTCGGGAATGATGAGGTGCAGAGGCAGGCCATCGCATAGTCTGGCCCCCTCTTGCACTTTTTTATCATTAAAAATCAATCTGAAAACTCAATACGGGTACTATACTGGACTGCGAACGGAAGATCCAGTCTTCCAGGTCTGGATCATAGGTATAATTGAGTGGATCTTCATTAGTTCGCCCGATCACGTTTTGTACGTCCAGCGCAATGTACCAGGCATTATTATCATTGTCTTTCCGATAGGCTATCCGTATATCGGGCCGGAAAAAATCACCGACCGGTATGGTGAACGGCCTGGTCTCATCGAGGATCGGATCGCCTGGTGAAAGCGGGTCACGCGCCGAGGAAAGAATAGGTGTCAGTCTTTGCCCACCGCCATACACTATTCTGAGTCCGGTCTGCAGGATCGCCCTTTCCGTCAGTGGCCATTCTTTACCGCCCATTAGAGAGGCCGCGAGGCGACTGTTGTAACGGGTGTTGTAGGTTTTGCCGTCCAGCGGCTTATAGGTAGAATCAAAAATGGAGCCGGCAAAGATAAAAAAGCTGCCGTTGGAGAAGGTCTTTTCCAGGGTCATGTCCAATCCTACATTCCGGCCGCTGCCCTCGCTTACCATCGCTGCGGCGTAAAATCCGTCTACATGGTTAAGCAGGGAGAAAGTACTGGCCGGATCGGCTGCTACGGGTACATCGTACAGACTTTGGTAATAAGCTTCGAGCTGCAATCGCAGATTGTTGCCGATTGACTGGCTGTAGGCCAATACCAGATGATGAGCTTTGATCAGATCGAGATCGAAATTGGGCAGGCTATAGCTGTTATTTCCGGTGCTGTATTGTCTGATGTAGTAATTGGGCAGAGGAAGTATACGGCTGTGATGGCCGTAAGCCAGGCTTAGATAGGCTGCTTCGTTGAGCTGATAGCGTAGGCCGATACGCGGTTCGATATTGGAGGTGGCGTTCAACCGGAGATAGAGAGCATGCAGCCCCACATTGATCGTCCAGCGCGGATGCGGGCGCAGGCGCAGATTGGCAAACGGCTGGACCATCCAGGTCTTATCGGTTTGATTGATGAAATTCCGGAAATCGTCACCGATGAGAAAGCGATCCAGAAAATCGTACTGAATACCGGTAGCTGAAAACCCGGCTTTAAGGGTAACCGAAGGCGAAAATTTATAATTGTAGGTGGAAGCCAGTATCAGCCGGTTATCGGTATAGTTCTCATCCCTGATCAGGGTATTGGCCAGTTCCTGATCCAGGGTGTCATTCTGGAACAGGATGTTTTGCCCCATCACGGCCAGATTGGTACTCAGGTAGGATCTTTCATTGATCAGGAAATTGTGATTGAGGCCGATCACACCCATTTTGGTGTCGAAGGTATGGGTGTGGTAATCGTCATAGTTGTTCCAGTTTTCTACGCCTTCCACGGCCTCGAAGAATTCTTTGCTGATACCGCTGATGCCCCAGACGGAAGTAATGTGTTTGCCGTTCCGGCTCTGAAAGTTCAGCTTGAAGGAAAGATCCTGAAAGCGATTACTTTCCCTTTCGTCAACCAGGCGGATACCAAAAGCATCGAGGATACCGAGGGTGGAGTAACGGTAATTTACCAGATAGGAGCTCTTCCCCTTTTTAATGGGGCCTTCTGTAGCTAATTCCAGGCCTAGCATACCGGCCCGAAAGGTATACTCCCGTTTTTCTTTGTTACCGTTCCGGAATTTGACATCGAACACTCCGGAAAGCACGTTCCCATATTCGGCCGGGAAAGCACCGGTGGAAAAATCCGAATTGCTCAACAGACCGACACTGAACACTGTGATCCCGCCGCCCGAAGAACCGCTCCGGGCATAGTGATTGGGATTGGGCACGTCAATTCCCTCCACCCGCCAGAGCATTCCGAAACCGGCATTGCCCCGGATGACGATGTCGTTGCGATTGTCCCGGCTGGATTGCACCCCCGGGAAACTGACGGCCATCCGGCTGGGATCGTTGGCACTACCTGCGTAACGCTGGGTTTCCTCAGCCGCAAAGGAGCGGGTGCTCACCATCGACAACTCGTTGAATGGTTCGTTACCGTAGGCGCGGGCCGTGATGACAACTTCATCGGTAGTGATACTGGCCTCCAGCAGTTCCACACTCAGAACCAGTTCTTTGGCTGAGTTGACAATGGCGTCCTCGATCACAAAAGGCTGATAGCCGATATAGCTGAACTCTAGGCGATGGCGCCCGGTGGGAATGCCAGTCAGCTCAAAATAACCGTCCAGATCGGACACCGCGCCCGGACGGCTTTCCAGGCTGCTGATCACCACAGTAGCACCAATAAGTGGTTGCTGCGTGTCTTTGTCCAGGATCTGTCCTTTTATCGTTTGGGTCGTATTTTGAGAGAAGAGTAGCATGGGGAGCAACAGGCTCGCCACGGAGAGTAGAATGGTTTTCTTCATGAGGTAGTAGTTTTGTGCCCCTCAATTTAGACAACAAAATCTAAATAGTAAATGATAAAATTCAGTAAAATTGACCTGGCGGTGCTACTGTTCCGGCTGGTATTCGGATTTCGTCTCATCTACGGTACCGTAGATAATGTTTTTTCCTGGAACCGCATGTTGGAATTCAAGGAATTCCCGGTCATCAGATATCCAATGTTTACATCTTTTCTTTAATCTCCTCCAGATCCAGCATCTGTAAGCCATGTACCACTCCCGGATGATATTTGCCCTTGCTGTCGATGAAGATGTGACTGGGATAACCCGGCAAATTGAAGCGCTTCATGATCTCTTCGGAAACGGCTTTGGTCATGTAGATGTGACGGGTGTCGATACCGAGTTGCGTGACCATGTTTTTCCATCCCTCCAGATTGGTACCGGACGTAGTGCAGAGGTATACGACCTCCACCCCCATCTCTTCCAGTGCCTTGCGCTGATCGGCACTCTTTTTCATGTCGTGTATACAGGGGGAGCACCAGGTCGCCCAGATGTCCAGGATCATGGCTTTGCCGCTTGAAGTAGAACGTATAGCCCCGAGGAAGGCATCCAGGTCATCGGTTTCCGCTTCAAAAAGGGTAGCTCCACTAGGCAGGGTGCCCAGGTTTTTCCCAACCGGTGCATCGGTCGGTTCGACGCTCATGGCCTGTAGTTGTTCATTGATAAAGTCGAGTTGTTTCCTCGTTTCGGCCCATCTTTCCTCCATGATATGCTTTAAGTACTCATTATGCATGGTGGGAAGCACCAGCCGCTGATACTCCTCATTTTTCCACACCTCACGGTCGCCGCCCAGCATTTTTACCATATCGGCTTTTTTCGGAGGGAGTGCGGTGGCTTTACGTAAAAAATTCTTCACCCGGCCGGTAAAGAATAAGGCATCGTATTGGCGGTAAAAATATCGGGAGTCCGTTTTAAATAACTCCTGGTCATAAGACTCCTCAGCCAGTTTTTTTCGCCACTGGACCAGAAAATTCTGCAGCCGCTCCTGTTCTTCGGGAATGATGTTGGGCATTAATTCTTCTTCATAAATGCCGATGTGTTCCTCCTGTGTAGGGATGATAAGAAAGTTTTGCAGATAGCCGTAGTAACTGGAGGAACCGTCATTGCTGATGAGTTTCGGCTCATGACGGAGAATTTCCTTAAACAGTTCCTCCGGCATTTCTTTTCCCCAGTGAACTACACAGAGATTACCGTAAAAGTCGGAGATACGTTCGTTTTCCAATATCCAGCTATGGGGAGAAGGATGTTCCGCCACGAATTGTTGTTCAAATTCTGCCTGCGTTTTGTTGATCGCCCACATAGCCTCTACTTTTTCTTCAAGCGGCATGGTCCGGTCTCTCATCAATTCAAAAATATCGGGATAATTTCCTTCATCGCGTAGCTTACTGACGAAAACGACGTACTCGTTAACGTACTGCGTCATGGCGCCGTCCGGGCCGTTGTAGTCAACGCTCCTGGAGGCGTATTTACTTTCTGCCACTTTTAGCGCAGGCAATTGAATATCAATGTCCAAACCTTTGTTTACGATCAATTCTCCGTAATAATACTCGCCTACGGAAAACCAGATCTGCTGGTAGGGCAGGGCAAAAGGTAAAGTGAAAACGAGCTGTCCGTTGTTATCCGGATTGAGCGTGGTGGTGGCCTGATGATCCGGAGTTAGTTCGACCAACACAAATTTAACGGTGAGATCTGCATCCGTTGCCGGGTCAAAACCGGTCAGTTTTACCTTGACCGAAGGTGGCTGAGCCTGAATTGGTGAAGTGGAGGATTGTCCGTAGGCAAATTGCAGAAACACGATGGTGATCCACAACATCAGAGAAAAACTTTTCATACTAAGGAGGGTTTTGGCTCTTAAATTACAGTTTTTTTTAAAAAAGATGCTATTGAACCCTAATTTGGCGGTCCGAAGAACTGTTAAAAAATGGCCAGAGATTTTTTTATTCACGGTATCCGACATGCGGATTTCCAACGGGAATTGGGCAACTGCCTTTTCAGTTGGGAGATCCTGGCGGAAGATTTATAGGATATAAGACCGCTTTCATGTATGGCATTCCCTACCTTCGCTCTTGCTCTCATTTGATGATTAAAAATAGATTTCATGAAAAATGTTCTAACGCTGTTTCTCTGCTTTTCGTTTGTTGTTGTATATGGGCAAACCGATAGTAATAAAGGACCGGGGAATACCATGCCCTATTATAATGTTGAAGAATGTATGGATCTTCCGGATCAAGAGCGATTGATGTGTACCAATAAAGAAATGCTGGAGGAGATCTATTCCAATTTACGGTATCCTTCGGACGCATTGGCCAATAGGATAGAAGGAAAGGTAGTACTCGCTTTCATGATTGATGAAGAGGGGGTGCTCGATGAGATTACCATTAAACGGGATATCGGCTACGGCTGCGGAGAAGAAGCCATCCGCGTATTGCAGGAACTTGCAAATGACTGGACCCCAGCTTATATAAACGGAGAACCGACGAAAAGGCCGATGTTCCTTCCCATAACTTTCCAATTACCTCGAAGATGATCATAGATCCCACCAATCCCTGGCACAAAGTACCCATCGGTGAGCGTGCTCCCGAATGTGTAACCGGTATTATTGAGATCCCGCAAAATACCAGGGCCAAGTACGAACTGGACAAAGCTACCGGGATGCTGAAGCTGGACCGGGTGCTGTATTCCTCCATGTATTATCCCGCCAATTATGGTTTTATTCCCCAAACCTACTGCGATGACAAGGACCCGCTGGATATTGTAGTGCTCTCCCAGATCACGGTGGTGCCCATGTGCCTGATCTCGGCCAAGGTGATCGGTGTAATGCGCATGCTCGACGGCGGTGAACTGGACGATAAGATCATTGCCGTAGCCGAAAATGACATGAGTGTCAACCACATCAACGATATTGCCGAACTGCCCAACCATTTCTTCAATGAGTTGCGCAACTTTTTTGAAGATTACAAAAAACTGGAGAATAAGACCGTGCAGGTAGAGGATTTTCAGAATGTGGAAACCGCCAGGGAGATCGTGCGCAAGAG
Organism: Lewinella sp.; assembly: GCA_020436695.1. Classification (GTDB taxonomy): domain Bacteria; phylum Bacteroidota; class Bacteroidia; order Chitinophagales; family Saprospiraceae; genus Flavilitoribacter. Next base: position 8,082 of record JAGQXH010000004.1, read on the forward strand.
CATGGAGGATTATCAGGCCCTGATCCGGCAATAATTATTGATTCTAATTGTTAGCACCCCTAACCCTCATTCGTCAAACCTAAAATATGGCAGGAAGCAGATTGGATCATCACAGTCCGAAATACGCCGATGGGATCGGCAATTTCGGATTGTCTTACCATTTGGAACTCATCAAAGATGCGGAAAGGGTTAGTGCGATCACGGCAGCACTCGACGAGTGCCTGAATGAGGATTCGGTGCACTGCGAATTGGGCGTCGGTACCGGTATCTTTGCCATTTATGCCGCTAAACGTTGCCGGAAGGTGTACGCTGTGGAGCGCGACCCGGCTATCTTTCGCATAGCTCAGGAAAATATAGACCGTTCTGGAATGGGTTCTAAGATCGAATTGATCCTCGCGGATGCTTCAACTTTCATTCCACCGGAAAAGTCGGATACCCTGCTGGTGGAAATGATGTCGGTGTGGTGCATCAACGAACCGCAGATACCGGTGCTGAATCACGCAATAAAGCATATATTGAAGCAAAATGGCCGGGCGATACCCGGCCGCATCGTCAATACGTTTGAACTGGGCTACTACCATTTCGATGCCCTGGGAGTGAACTGCAAAGCTTCCATTCCCGAATTTTCCGGCATCACCAAGCCGCGCATCATGACCACGTCTTACGTGTTCAACGAATTTGACTTCCGTCAAAATAATCCTGAACGTTTTGAACATACCGTTCCGGTGACTTCTTTACTCAGTGGTACGATCAATTGCGCCCGCCTGTCGAGCCTTGTCCAACTCAGCGAAGGGGTGACTTTTTTCTCCACCGATAGCCTAATGCCCCAGACGATCATTCCGCTGCAAAATGAATTGGAAGTCCGGGCCGGTGAACCGCTTCACTTCTCCGCTGCTTTTGATGTGCGGACTAATCTGGACGATAGTAACTTTTGGCTGGAATGAGGTTTTACTGAAACTGAGCTAATGGGGAGCACACCTGGAACTAAATGCTGAAGAGGAAGTGTTTAGCAGGTTACAATTGATCATCAGCTTAAAAATGTTCCAGTGACACCCCAACAGCAACAGTTTTTACGCGCCGGCGAGCAGTATGTAGCTCAAACCCGTCAGAATAAAGACGTCATTGGGATCATTTTCACGGGTTCCTTTATACATGGGCAACTCGATGCCAATTCTGACCTGGACGTCTTCGTGATCCTCGCCCCCGCCTGTAATTATCGCGAACGCGGTAACACCTGGATCAATGGGGTGGAAGTAGAATATTTCATGAATCCGCCGCAGCAGATCCGGGGATATATGCAGCAGGAAAAAAGCCCGCATACAGCGCATATGCTGGCGCACGGGAGGCTCGTGTATTGTACGACTGAGGTTGTGGTTCAATTGATGCAGGAAGCTAAAACGCGCCTGGCAACCCCTCCGCCGGCTATGAAGCAGTTTGAGATTGAATTGGCACGGTATCATCTGGATGATCTGTTCAAGGATCTGGAAGATGCACTTGCCTGTGATGATCAGTTGGCGGCTGGTTTGCTGAAGACTACCTTGATAAATACCGGTATTGATCTATTCTGTAAACGACACCGTCTATATCGTGATAAGCACAAGCGATTGTATCACCAACTCGCCGGGGTCGATCCTCTTTTCGCCCAACTCCTGCTACAACTTATCGCTCATGAGCAATGGCATCTGGAGGATATTCTTCCGCTGAAAAAATACATCACCGATCTTCTGGGCGGCGAACGCAGCCGGGAATGGAAATTGCGCTCTGCGCTGGATCTGTGATGCTGTCCAGTTCAAAAATAGGTGAGGGATAATGTCGAAATAACAATGTCAATATCCCCTCGACTCTGCTCGGGGCAAAAGCAATTTCAAAGGCAATAGCCTGAACAAGAATAATAGTCCGAATAGCATTACAGCCGATTGTTAGGCATTGCTATTGTCATTGCTCTTACTATTTTTCAGCCTTCATCATTCTGAACCAATCTACCCGTTCCCAATCCCCAACTCCCACTAACCAATCCTCCCATCCACGCACTTTTTCGACCGCTTCAATCAATAGCCCTTTCATTCGCTCCTGATTTCCCTGAGTTTTGGAGAAAACATCTAAAACCGAAACAAAATGGAAGTACTTGAACGCATACAGACCGATTGGACGACGACTTTGCACGAGATCGGACCGAATTTTGCTTCCCGCGCAGCCCAGTCAGATCGAGACGGAACCTTTGTTTTCGAAAATTACGAAGAACTGAAAGCGCATCGTTTTTTCTCGGCTATGGTTCCCGAAGAACTTGGCGGTGGAGGAATGAGTTACCCGGAAATGTGCAATCTGATCCGCACGATGGCGCATTACTGCAGTTCTACAGCTTTAGCTTTTTCCATGCACCAGCACCTGGTGGCAGCTACTATCTGGAAATATAAACACAAAGACCAGGGTGCTCCGGTGCTCCAAAAAGTGGCGGATCAACAATTGGTACTCATCAGCACCGGAGCGCGCGACTGGCTGGCGTCTAACGGTGAGCTGGAAAAGGTAGAAGGCGGATATTTATTTTCTGCAAAGAAAGCATTTGCCAGTCAGTCGATCGCCGGTGATGTTGCAGTTACCAGTGCGCCATTTCTGGATGAAGATGGTCAGTGGCAAGTGAAACATTTCAGTGTGCCCATGAAGTCGGAAGGAGTAGAGGTGTTGGACGACTGGAAGGTGATGGGCATGCGGGCTACGGGTTCTCAAACCATTCAATTCAACCGGGTTTTTGTGCCCGAATCGGCTATCGCACTTACCCGGCCGCAGGGCGATTATCACTCCGTATGGGACCTGGTGATCATGGTAGCTATGCCCCTTATCATGTCGGCTTACGTCGGTATAGCGGAAAAAGCAATGGATATTGCCCTGGAGATCGGCAAGAAATATCACCGCAATCAGGATCATCTCAGCTACATCACCGGCCGCCTGTACAATCAATTGCTTAGTGCGCAGTCACAGTGGCGCTCCATGTATGCGCTGACGGATAACTTCGAGGTCCCACCCAGTGAAGATATTACGATCAAGATCCTCAGTTATAAGACCAATGTGGCCGATGCTGCCATGGAAACAGTAGCCTCCGCGATGGAAGCTATCGGCGGTCAAAGCTTTTACCAGAAGAACCAAATGGAACGCCTTTTCCGCGATGTGCAGGCTTCGCAGTTCCATCCGCTTCCCCGCTGGGAACAGATCGCGTTTACCGGCGAGCGTTTGTTGCAGGACAATGGTTGAGTTGAGAACGTGAGTTGTTAGCCGTCAATTCAGTATGGATTTCTGATCATGGACGACTAACAACTTGCTTTGGAAAATGTAGAGTAGTTCGGTTGAGGAGCTACCCTGACCGGTAGATATAAAGTGCCACAAAGTCAGCACCCGAAAGTAGCTCCTCCCTTTTCTACTCCTCAATTTTTTTCACTTTTTCCCTCTGGCATCTCTCCCCAAAGTATCCTATCTTGCTCCTGAAAGAATACCGTAATCGTAAAATAGGTTCACCCAATGGAAACCGATGTATATCAGCTGGATCGTCTTCGTCAGAAACTGAGCAACGAAAAAGTAGGCTGGGAAGAAATTAAAATGTTTGGCGGCGTCTGTTTTATGGTAGACGACAAAATGTGTTTCGGTGCCCGCAAGGATGGCGGCCTGATGGTCCGGGTAGATCCGGAAGATATGGATTCGTTTCTTGAAATGGACGGCGTCAGCCGGATGATCCACGGTGAACGGGTGATGAAAGCCTTCTTATTCCTGACTCCCGAAGCTATCGATTCCGAATCAGAACTGGATTTCTGGATCAGGAAATGCCTGGACTATAATCCGCGGGCAAAGGCGAGTAAGAAAAGGAAAAAGTCGTGAGAGTAAGTCGATCCACTAGAGACTTACGACTCACAGATTCACTTCCCAAATATCTTAAAAGAAAGACTGAAGAAATATCCCAGTTCATACAGTCGGGTAGTCGGCAACAGCCCATCCTGAGCGCTGAAATTATCGCCGTTTTGCCATCCTCCCTTCAACCGTTCCACCTGGCCACCCAACAGGCCGGTACTTAGCACTACCAGGTCTTTTTCACCCAGTATCAGGCTGGGACCCAACAGAAAAGTGGCCGACTGGGTCGCAGAAGCACCGGCAAGCGGCAAGCCAATACCCAATGATCCGCCCAGCGATGCTTTACCGGCACTGTGCGGATGAAAGTGAAAGAAGGTATTGAGAATGGGGATGAAACTATCTTTGTCAGTGGCTATAATGGTACCGTTACGCACCTGATACTCCTGAGGGGCGGTGAAATATTGGCCAATACTCAATCCCAGACTATTAGTGATGCGAAGGCCACCGCGTACGCCCACTTTGACCGGCGCCAGGATCTTGGTCTCCCCTGATGTGCGCATACCATTTGTGTCTACAGGGGTCAGCTTGGGCTGCAGTACAAATTCACCGCCCGTTGCCGGGAAGCGTTGCGTATAGGAAAAATCATTTTCCCGCAGTGATTCAATTTCGTAGCGTAGATCGATCAGGTTGCGTAAATACTGATCCGGTCCCTGCTCCAGGGTAGCATTTATCTTTTCCCGGTTTTCGGCCATATTATCCTGCAACTCCACTACTCTGGTCAGTACGTCGAACATGATGCTTTCCAGTTCCTTATAAGTGGAGTTGTCCGGAGAGACGCCCAGGGTAGACATAGAGGTTTGAATGCCTTCCAGCCGGTTCACCTGTAGCGCGTAATCCTGCTGTGCAGCTTTCAATTGATTAAACTCCTGTTTCAGCGTTTGTGCTCTTTTATCGGCTTCGTCCAACATATTACCGCTTAGCTGCCGAAGGTCGCTCGTCCCCAGGGCTTTGCCAATGAACTCAGTAGACAATTCCCGGATCTGCCCGGGTTTCAGGCCTGGATGGTATTTTATCCGCTTGATCTCCTGCTGGGCCAGGTCGACAAATCGTTGTTTGTCGATATGGGTCTGGATGTTCCTGTTCAGTTTGGATATTTCCTCTTCCACGTCTGCCATATCGGTCAGTACTTTCTCCATTCGCTGTCTCAGGACTGTCAGTTGTTGCCCTTCTACGGTTTCTACCAGTCCACGGTCGTCTTCAAAGTCATCAAAATTATCCAGGGCATTATCGGCTACTCCGAAAAGATCGTCCAGTTCACCGCCACCGGCTCCATTCAGTGTTGGCAAGGCACCCATTGAAAGGATCCCGCCAATACTGTTTAACCCGGCCGAACCTGCACTGGCGGCGGAGAGATCTTCCTTGCGGTCGATCTCCACCTGATAGAGGAAATTATTGAAATTTTCCAGGTGGAATACAACTTCCCCATTGTGTCTGATCACTGGTCGGGTCAGCTTATTTCCGTCCAGGACATAGGTGATTTCCTGGGTTTGGACATTGTAATGAATGTGGAGTGTCTGGGCCTGGAGTTGGGAAAGTAAGACAAAGCAACAAAGCGAAGTGAGTAGTTTAAGCATTTGGGTCCATTCTGGATTTGGTGTCGATGAACATATCTCAAACCGGTGTAGATCATTTGATCCGACATGCCGTTCTGTTCCAGTGATTTGATGAACAAGCCGGAGGTTACCTGCCATAAATGCCTTTCAATGCTTGCCTTTGTAAAGATAAAAAAGAAGCGGATACGGGGTAACCATTGTCCGGGAAGAAACATTGATATGGTTAAACAACTGCTGGCTGGCATTAAAATAATCAGAGCAAGTTGTTAACTTTACAGGGTTCCCCTGTCAGACCTTTGCAAAATTTAAGCATGGGAAAGCCGGTCATCATCTTCTTGCTTTTGTTGCAGGTGACCGCTTCAGCACAACCTCTGGGTTTTGCCGGCGGTAATACCAGCCGGACCTATGCGTTGGTGGTAGGTATTTCCAACTATCAGGACGAGGCAATTTCCAATCTCAGCTATGCGGATCGGGATGCGGGCATATTTGCCGAATTCCTGCAATCCGGACCGGGTGGGGCGTTGGGGGCTGATCAGATCCGCCTGCTTACCAATGCAGATGCCACCCTGGCACGTATCCAGGCCGGCCTGGAATGGCTGATGCACCAGACCCGTCCGGGGGATCAGGCTATTTTCTATTTTGCCGGGCACGGCGATGTGGAAACCCGCAACGACACCGGGAAGGGCTATTTATTGGCTCATGATACGCCCAAGAACAATTACCGCCTTAACGCGATTGATCTCGATTTCCTCAATCATCACATTAACGAACTGTCTGAACGCGGAGCCAAGGTACTGGTCATTACGGATGCCTGTCATTCCGGTACGTTGGCCGGTAATTCAACGGATGGCCGTGAGGCAACAGCGAGGGAACTGATGCGGCATTATGCCAATGAGATCAAAATACTATCCTGCCAACCTTATGAGCTTTCACAGGAAGGCACTGGTTGGGGCGACGGTCGCGGCGTTTTTTCGTATTATCTGATCGAAGCGCTACAGGGAGGACGGGCCGATACGGATGGTAGTCAGTTCGTAGATCTTTATGAGCTGGAAGATTTTTTACAGGATCATGTACGTAAAGCCACCGGCAAGCAGCAGCATCCGGAAGTATTCGGGGGCTTAAAAAGAGACCCGCTCTTTTTGGTAGACCAGGATCTGGCCGGAGCATCCAGGGAGAAGGAAAAAAGTGAATTGCAGGAAAATTTCGAACAGGCGGTACTCAACCGGCTCGCCACCAGAAAAGGCAACAACAACTATGTGCGTTTCATCGATGCCATCGACCGGGGCCGGCTGCTTTTCCCGGAGCAGCGCTCGGCCTATACCTATTATCAGCAGTTAAGGAGCGACACCACTTTTCTGCCGCTGCGCGGCATTATGGACGAACGGCTGGTAGTGGCGCTGCTCGATTCGGTGCAACAGGCTATTCTGGCCTATCTCAATGCTGATCCGGAAGAATTGGCCCAACGGGCCCGTTTTGATCGGAAATACCATTACTTTCCTGAGTATTTGCAACGTGCGGCCGATATACTCGGGCCGGAAGATGCCCGCTACCGGCCCACCCTGGCCAAGCAGTACTATTTTGAAGGGCTGGCGCTGCGATTGGACGGCGAACAGCAGGGCGGAATGGACTCTTTGTATCAAATGGCGCTCGATAAACAACAAAAGGCGCTGACTTTTGAGCAGGATGCTGCCTATATCTACAATGAGCTTGGCTGGTTGCTGCTTGAGCTTGGCCGGACCGAAGAGGGCATCACCCATTTGCAGCGGGCCATCGAGATTGCACCGACCTGGGCAATACCGTATAATAATCTGGCAATTGCCTACAAACAGCAGGAGCAATTGGAGCTATCCAAAGAAATGTACCTGAAAGCTATTAGCCTCAAACCGGATTTCTCCTCGGCTTACGCCAACCTGGGGAATTTGTTCTACGTACAGGAGCAACCCGATTCTGCCGAGATCATGTACCTCAGATCCATCGAACTGGGACCTAACTACAAAGAGAATCATTTCAATCTCGGCCTGCTGCTGAGTGGCGATGAAACGCGTCAGGCAGAGGCAGAATCCCTTTACCGGCGCGTACTGGAGATCGAACCGGACTACCCGGAAGCCTTTTTCGAACTGGGGAACCTATATGATGAAATGGGGCAGCCCGACTCTGCGGAAACCATGTACCTGAAAGCCATTGCACTCAAGCCGGATTACGCCGAGGCCTACCGCAATTGCGGTTTTTTTTATGAAAGTCAAAACCGTTCGGAAGATGCAGAAAAGATGTATCTTGGTGCGGTTCGTGTTCGCCCGACTTTTGCGGATGTGTACGTCGACCTGGAGTTTATTAATCCCGAATCAGACACCTGGAAAGTACTTTTAGATTCAGTCCCTCTCAATATAGTTGCAAAGATCGATCTGATCCGCGAGATCGCTTTTACTTTTTTCAGTTACCAGTCTTATGAAAATGCTCTGGAAGCATTTCGTTTAGCACTTAGCCTGGACCGTTCCCGGGCGGAAAGTTACTACTGGCTCAGTGTGTACTATGCGCTGCGCGGGGAAGAAAAGGCGGCCCTAAAAAACCTGAAGCAAACTCTGAAAAAGGCAAAATCAGTCGGAGAGGATTATTATCCCCTGATCGACGGCAATGAGTATTTCTCCGGTCTTGAGAACGATAAAAAATTCCAGGAACTCATGCAGCGTTTTTTCGCCGGCAGATCATAAAAGGCCGAGGGTGATATCGGTAACATCTGGGGCATCAAACAAATAAAAGTTCTCGGTCACTGTTACGCTCATTCTGACTATGAACTAACCATTAAACAGCACATCAATGAAAAAACTACTTATCTCACTAGTCTTTGCTATTCCGATATGGGTTTCGTTTTCTCCAATAGCCGCACAGAATACCCTCCATCTGATCTACAGTGTTGACAATACCAATGAAGACATTAAAGAGGGCTGTGCAAAAGACCGCTCCAAAGTAGAAACCTTCTTTAATGATATGGCCAGTTACTCCGGATTGGAATTCGAGTCCCATCCGCTGGTGTTCAATCAGAACGAAGTCTATTCTTTTTTTAAAAACTTCCACTGTGAACCAACTGATGTGGCGATCTTCCTCTATTCGGGGCACGGATTCAGGCATGAAGATGATCAGGTGATCTGGCCTTTTATGTACTACTGCAATTTTGATGCGCAACAGAGTGCAGGCGGAAGCCTGAACGACTGCGGTGTACCGCTGGAGTGGATACACGAAATGTTGATAAGTAAAGGACCACGTATGTCGGTGACCCTGGGCAACAGTTGTAACAATATTCCGGGGGACGAAGCTGCCGACAAACGCGCCCAGGGACTGCGCAGGCATGAACCTCAAAATAACCCGGGCACACAGCTACAGAATACCGGTTTACTTACTCAATTTCAGGGGCACATTATTGCTTCCGGGGCTTCCCCCGGAGAGTATTCCTACACCAATGATGAAACCGGCTCCTACTTTGTCAATGCACTGATCGATGTGATGTACGATGGGATGGTCTATACCGAAAAGCCTACTTCCTGGGCCAGTATGCTGAAAAAGGCCAAAGAAGAGGTCAACGAAAAGAAGACCGATCAGCACCCCCAGTTCCTGATCGTTCAGGGGAAGAAAAAGATGTATTCCGAAGGTGAAGAGGTGTACAATCAATACAAATCTTACAATGATCTCAATCTGGAGGATATACCGGATATCGAAGGCAGCGAAGAATATGACGATTGGGAAATGGAAGACTTCGATGAAGATGATTATATGAATGAATGGGAAGACGAATATGAAAGCGGTGACCAACTGGAAAGTGCGCTGGAAAACCTGCCTTATATCCTCTTCGAAGCATTACTTAAGGATGATGGAGATTTGAGCCAGGAGGAGACGGACCACGTGGTAAACTTCTACGTGCCGCTCATGGAAGATAATTTTAATTACGACCAGGAAACTGCCAGATGGATGCTGGATTTTGCGCTGGAAGATCTCCGGGACGATACGGATCTGTTCAATGACTTTCTGAAAGATGCGCTGGAGGAATTCCAAAATTACCTGGAACCGGAAGACCGCGAAGCCATTATCGAGCAGTTGATCAATATGGCCGATTCGCCCGATGCGCCCGCCTTTACCGAATTCCTGGATTCAATTCGATGATGGAGAGTATTAACGGATTTAAAGAAATGACCGAACTACTCGCGTTTACCCTGCAACTGATGACTTACGACTAGCTGACTTACAACTATCCACTGCATACCATACCATTAACATCAAAACTTGACCTTCATGAAACAGCTGTTTCTTTTTATGAGCCTGGGGCTTTTTCTATTGTGTTCTACCCCATTGAACAGTCAGAGCAAACCGCCGGCTTCGAACGGTAAGATGGCGAAACTCACAAGTGCTACTGCGGTGAGGGGCAAAACCAAAACTCCGCCCAAAGACAAAAAGATGGGCCTGGATGCCATGCGTCGCCCCGAAACGATCGAAAATGATAATGTTGCGGCGGCTTATGATCAGCTGGACTCGAAGAACTGGGGAGATGCCATCGACAACCTGGATGATTACGCAGAATCTGATGCCGATGCGGCTTTTGGTCTCGGCTATGCCTACGCTCAAAATGAACAGCCGGATAAGGCGATCGAGGCATATCAGCATGTGCTGGAACTGGACGAAAGCAATACGGATGCCCTCTACGAACTGGCCGAAGTACTCAGGGAACAGGGGCGTTACCAGGAAGCCGAAGAGAAATTCCTGGCGCTGCTGGAAATTGACCCGATGGATATCTTTGCCTGGTATGAACTAGGCTACATTTATTTGGAAACCGGATTTAACGAAGATGCCGCTGAATGCTTCGAGGCTATTCTTGATATCGACGAATCGGATGCGGATGCCCTGTATGAACTCAGTCGCCTAGCTGCCATTGACGAAGACATCGATCTTGCGCTGGATTATCTGGAAAGGGCTTTAGAAAGTGGTTTTGATGATGAGGAGTTCATTCGTGAAGACCCGGATCTGGAAAACTTACTGGACACGGAGAGATTCGACGAATTGATGGAGCAATACTTTCGGTAGGAAGCATAGGGCTGACAAAACTGGAATTTTAGATGCCGAAGCGTGTAATCCACTGGCATGCATTGATCGTTACCGTCATCATTTTCCTTTTTATTGGTTTGATGAAACTGGTAACTTTTCAGTCGCACTTCTTTGATCCTTTCAATAATGGGGTGAAGGATTATGAGGTGACGGACATCATCTTCTCCCGCCTGCGGGATACCACCCGGGTGCGCAGAGAGATGAATGTCGTGTTGGTACACGTACAACACCCGGAACGGGCCGCTGTGGCCAGCATGCTGGAGCGCATCAACGCCCAGTCGCCCGCCGTGATCGGACTGGACATTTTGTTCCGGGGGAGTCGTGATTCTCTTGGAGACAGTCTGCTCAGCCGGCAACTGCGAACTATTCCCAATGTGGTAATGGCTGCCAATCTGGGAAATTATGTGGATTCCCTCAAGGGCATCCCGCATATGTTGGTTTCCGAACCGGAGTTTTCCGGTCATGCCGTCAACGGCTATACCAATTTTGTGGCAGGACAGGATCGGACCGTGCGTCTTTTCAGTCCTGCCTTCACCACCCTGGATGGCCGGCGCCACCTGGCTTTTGCGGTAGCACTGGCCGAACAGTTTGATCCTACCCGGACAAAACGCCTGTTCCGACGTAAGAAAGAGGTGGAACGGATCAACTACCTGGGAGACTACCGGAGTTATATCCGGCTCGATGCCGCCACCGTACTGGAAGCGCCGGATGAAGCTTTGGCCGTGTTTCGGGATCGCATTGTAATGATCGGCTATGTGCACAGTAACGATGCCGATGCTCCGATCGAAGACCGGTATTATACTCCTCTCAATCCGGTGTACACCGGGCGGAGCATACCGGACATGTACGGGATGGTGATCCACGCCAACATCGTTTCCATGATCCTGAACGGTGAATACATTTACGATCTGCCCAAATGGATAACGACCATTCTGATCTGGCTATTCGGCTATGGGAATGTGCTGATCATTAAGCGGATCTACAACGGACTGCCTGATATTTTTCACGGCATTACCCGTTTACTGCAGATCCTGGAACTGATGGTGGCCTTTTTTCTGATCGCTTTGCTGTTTCACTACTTCCGCATCCGGGTTGATTTTTCCAACGGCTTTCTGGCACTGATCCTGGCTTACGATATCCTGATGATCTACGAGAGTTTTCTGAGAAAAAGAATTCCTTTTCTGACAAAAATTACATGATGAAACAATTTATACTCACTGGTCTTTTTATCGTTCTATCCACCGTCGCTATCTGGGCACAGCAGACAGATGTTCCCGTAGCCATGTACGTAGAAGGCGAAGTATGGTACGAGAATGGAGGTGCCCGCTCGCGGGTATATACTGGTACCAAGCTCAGCACTACCGGGCAATTGACACTAAGTAAAAATTCCGCTATTGAGCTGATCCACAATGAGAAATTCGTTAAGCTCAATAAAGCCGGTAAACACGATCTGACTGCCCTGGTCGGCGGCGGGCAGAGTGGCGACAATTTTGTAAAACGCTTTTCCAATTTCGTTTCCAACGGCCTTGATCAAAGTGCTTCGAACAAGAACCTGGAGCAATCCTATCAAAAAAATCAGGGTAACGCCCGAGGCAATATCCGTGGATACACCGATGCCGGTTTGGCGGGATTATTGCCCATAGGCGGTAATCTATCGCCTGCTCTGACGACCTTCACCTGGCCGGAGGGAAGAGCTGGGGGCTATTACGAATTCCAGATCGTAGACAGTTTGTCGGATGAACTGGTCTTGCTGGCGCTGTCCGACAAGAGCAGTTGGCCGGTTGATCTGAGGCGTTTACACATGGAGGCTGGCCGCACGTACTTTTGGGAGGTATATTACCGAAAAGCAGCTACAGCGGAGCCCACTTCTCTGGGAGGGAGTAATGATGAAGAAAAGACGCCGCGCCTGTCCTTCCGCGTAGTTCCGAACCGGCAACAGATGCTGATAGATGAGGTGCGGAAAGAAGCGGTTTACCGGGATGCCTCCGGGCCGGCTCAAAAGCTGATGATCGAAGCTATGGTACTGGAAGATGGCGGATTTCTCTACGCAGCGGATGAACTGTACCGGAAGGGTCTGACTGCGGAAGCTAACAACCTTCTGCTGAAGCGAAGTTACGCCGCTTTCCTGGCCCGTCAGCAACAGGTCGGTAGTGCCAAAGCAATACTCGGTTACAAATAGCCGGACCGGTTGCTACTACCTTTTTTCTCCGTCACTAAAAGACATCGTCATGCGATTGCTAAATTTGGTGTTATTGACCGGGCTGCTTTCATGGGGGGCGGTAACTGTACCGCGAACTTCATCTTCTGCGGTAAAGGCTCCGGCAGATAAAGAAGCTATGGCTCGGGAAATTTTTGAACACCTCGTAGAAGCCAGGGGAGACAGTAGAGTTCCGAAGCCGCACTTTGTATTTTCTTCCATTAAGGATAAAGGAGCCAAGGCTTCCGGTGGCACCATTACCCTGGAAGAGGCTGCCTATGATGTATGTGCCTCTTTTGGAGAGGATACAGAAACCGCCCTGGCCGGTCTGCTGGCCCACGAACTCATTCACTACTATGAAAAACACGAGTGGGAGGAAGGATTTATCAGCACGGTTAAGGGAGCGGAACGATCCCAGGCCCGGGATCTCAGTCAGGCCGTAAAAGAAGATCTGGATGCCTTCAAAAAAGATGAAATCGAAGCGGATTATATGGGCGGCTTTCTGGCCTATATGGCCGGCTATAACGTTTCGAACGTCATGCCGGAAGTGCTGGAAGGCATCTATCGGGCTTACAACCTACCCGATACCCTGTCGAAGTACCCACCGCTTGACCAGCGAAAAGCGATCGCTACCGAAACTCATCAGCAATTAAGCCAGCTCGTGGATGCCTTCGATATGGCTAACTTGCTGGCCGGTTTGCAGGCATACGATGAAGCGGCAACCTATTATCAGTTCATCCTGGAGCAGTTTCAGAGTAGGGAAATGTACAACAACGCCGGTGTGGTCTATACGTTGGCGGCCATGCCGTATTTTAAAAAGGAAACGCTCAAATATATCTATCCCGTTGAACTGGACCTGAACTCCCGCCTGAAATCGCAAACCCGTGATGTGGGCACGGAGAAAGCATTGCGGGAAGATCATCTCCAGGAAGCGATCATCTATTTCGAACGGGCCGCACACCTCGATAGCAATTATCCGCGGGCATGGCTGAATCTGGCCTGTGCGCATACTTTGATGGGGCAATCGCTGGAAGAAATATCCGGTGCTGATCAATTGGAACTGGCCTCCGACCACTATCTGGAAGCCGGCCTGCACGCCAGAAAAACGATCCGCCTGGCCGAAAAGACCGGCGATACACACATCCGCGCCAATGCCTACATCCTGCTGGGTATACTGGCTGAACTGGAAGGCAAGCCGGGAGAGGTTGCTGCTAACTTCGATAAAGGAAGTGAAAGCGAACTGGCCTCGCTCAATAAAACCATCCTGAAGGAAGGCGCCCTGCCGAAATTAAAAGCTGCCGATCCGGCCCCCGACGGTTTTATGATGGAAGAACAGATCAACGAATTGTCGCTGGATGATTTTAGGAATACCAATCTGGAGTGGGACCGGGAGTTAACCATCGGTTCGGGACGAAACCGGCTGAAGTTGCAGAGCAGGTCAACGGGCATGGATCAGTCCACTATACTGATGCACAGTGTTAATCGCGGCCGGAAGTACCTGCTGGTGCAGCGTACCGGAGACGGATATACCGGAGAGACGGCCTGGGAATTAAAACGCGGAGCCGGCCGGGAAGAGATCGAGGATGCTTATCGTTCTCCCGACTATCTTTTGCCGGTATCCAATGGCTTATGGATGATCTATGATAAACAGCAGATCATTTTTCAGCTGGAGAATAAGCAGTTGAAAAGGTGGTATGTGTTTCGGAAGGAGTTGTGAGGGGTGGAGTCGTCAGTCATAAGTCCGTGACTAGTACTCTGTCAAGATCAAATTAACGGGTAATCTGTGGCGCCTTTTTGCCCAGTTCTGTCCCGACACTCCGTGTACGGGATAGACTGTCGCCTCCTCGCCTTGATAGCTATGGCTATCAGGCTTCCCGACTAAAGTTCCCCTTCGGCGGGACAGGCGCGGGGGCTTCTTGATCTGAACAAAAATTCGCTGACATCTTACCCGTCATTTAAACATTGACAGAGTATTAGCTAAGATTTTAAAAGTTACAAGTCAAGGAAAACCTACTTCAATAGTTCCTATAGCTGCTGAAATGACAACCCAAGCGGCCGCGGATTTACTCGGTTGCTCTCGTCCCTATTTAGTAAGACTACTTGAAGAAGGGGAAATTCCATTTTCAAAAGTAGGAAGACATCGCAGAGTTAAATTTGAAGATGTAGTAGGGTATAAAAAGTGAATGAAAGATAAGCAAAAAGAGTTATTGATAAAGATCATGGAAGCAGACGAAGAATCTGGCCTATATGATACATAGTTCTCATTTTACTTGCGTCTTAGACACAAATGTGATCTATCTTCTGCTACTCAATCTTTCAAGAAAAAAGGCGGAACAAGTGCCTGCCTTTCAAAAAAAGTTGAATGATAAATTGTCTATCAAAGATAATTCTTTTTGCCTTCCAAATTTGCGCTTTTTAGGGTCAATTCCGCACACTACACCGCACACAGCAAAGTTGATAAAACACAAAAGCTTGCAAACCAATGATTTGCAAGCTTTGTTTGAGGTTGGGAGCGGATTCGAACCGCCGTACGAGGTTTTGCAGACCTCTGCCTAGCCACTCGGCCACCCAACCGGGACGCGCATTTTCAAACGCGAACGCAAATATAGGCCAATTTTTGCGGCTGCGCAATTGGTAACGCGTTTTTTTAGAAGCAAAAAAGAGAAAGTGCCCCAATAGCTAATCCGATGAAAGGGTGAAGAGACCGTTACGCCCCAAAAACCACGTGCAAAATGGTCAAACTTAACTTCTGTACACGATACATCACAGCACCGTAACATTCCAACATCACAACATCAATCAACCGCGATCGTGAAATAAAAAGTAGTCCCCTCTCCCTCCCTGCTTTCATACCAGATCTTTCCCCGGTGTAGTTTCACCACCTTTTTACAGATCGCCAGGCCGATGCCCGAGCCAGGTAAGGAGCGGTCACTCATGCGTTGAAAGGGAAGGAATGCTTTTTTGCGGTAGGTTTCGTCCAGTCCTATGCCGTTATCCTGTATACTGAACTGCCAGCCGGCTCCCTGCGGCTGGGCGGATATGCGGACTTCCGGCGGTTGTATGCCGCGAAACTTAATGGAATTGCCGATCAGATTTTGAAACAGTTGCAGCATCCCGGATTTAGAGGCGAGCAGATCAGCGGGTAAAGGGCCCGAGTCTATCCGGGCCTGGGTTTCTTCAATTTCAGCGTGGAGGTTGAAACGCACCTGGCATAAGATCTCATTCAGATCAATGGGGGCAAACTGGTCCTTTTTTTCCTGTATGCCGGAATAGGCCAGGAGATCGCTGATGATATCATTCATTTGCTGGGCGCCACTGATGATGAATGCCAGGAATTCATCGGCCGTTTCATCCAGTTCCCCACCATATCGCCGCTGCAACAATTGTGCATAGCTGGCAATGGTACGCAGCGGACTGCGCAGATCGTGCGAAGCGATATAGGAAAACTGTTCCAGCTCTTCATACGACATCTCCAGCCGTTCCAGGCTTTCACGTAATTGACGGGATTGTTCTTCGAGTAGTTGTTTTTGTTGGGTCAGGATCTTGTTGGCTTTGTTGACTTCCTCCTTTTGCTCTTGCATGTCTTCAATCACCTGATTGAGCAGATTAATGGCAATATTTTTATCCTTCAGCGTCCGGTTCTGCATGAAAGTCAGACGTTCATCCTTCTCCCGGATCAAAGGCGCCATATTATTCATAATAGTCTGCTTCTGCTGTTCCGTCAGAGGCAGGGCGTTTAGGTTTTCTCTTAGTGCTGTCAGTAGTTTATCCATGCGAAGACCTGGGTCAGTTATGTGTGTTGTACCTGCTGGTATTAGCGTTCGCGCAGTAATAACAGCGAACAGGTTTCATTGTGAAAGTCGCAATAGCCCTGATTGTCCACCCCTAATTCACCGTAAGAGAAAAAACCGATCATGGGTTTTTGCCAATGCTCGTAAACGCCTTTGATCTCATCCGAGATGAATGGGCCCAAAGCCGAATGTCTGCCTTTGCAGGAAAACATGATCAGGGCATCCGCTTCCGGGAAAGTATCGTGAAATTCCGCAAACTCACTGATCGTCCGATCCACAACGTTGAAACCCGGTGACATGGAAAAACGGAACAAATCGCCTTCCTTCACACCGGCTGCCAGGGTAAGGGAGCCCTCCTTTTCGTTACCGATCAGTGGAGATCGCAGCACACTGTTACCATTCTCTTTCAGGATTTGCAATGGATACTGGGTACTCATATTCTCCAGCGATTGTTTCTGAATTTCACCACTGCTGAAGTATCCGAAATACCTGATAAAAAAGTCCAGTGCCGGCTGATCATCGATCGTGTACACTACGTTCCCATCGGCTTTGGTAATGGTGTGCACCGTCCCGATGGCTTCCCAGCCGCTGATGGCCAGGCCCTGGCAATTGATGCGCTGGTTGTCAAAGATCAACCCATAGAGTCCATAATCACTAACGGTTCGATTAGAAAAAACCAATGTACGGTTCAGTTGCAGATCATCACCGGCCAGTGCTCCGAAAATGGGGCGTTCCAGGCTACCGAAAGCATCCTGCAGACCGGAAATAATGTTGTCTGCATTGACGGTAAAACCACCCGAAAAAACTACGGATGCCGGTTCGGTAAAGGTTGACTGAGCAAACTGGCCCAATGCATGAGCCTGCTGATAAGTATTACCCGTCCCGGAGTCTGATTCAAAGATCCGAAAACTCGCTTTGTCGGGGTCCAGGAGCAAACAAACGATCGCCTGATCGTAATGGGTGCCATTATGGATCTCACCGGCGGTGGTACACCCAACTAAAGCGATGTCATACTGATTGAAGATGTCCTGAATAGCGGAAAGAGGTTGTACTACAGAGCAAAAGACAATGCTCAGGGTAGGCTGAAATTTTGTGCGGATGCACTCCTCCATTTTCACACTCAGTTCTTCTGAGCTGTGAGCGGCTACGGTCCAGCTGTTCATTGTGCCTATGTTTGGTCTATGGTTATAACGTGGAGGGAGGTATTAATTTTTTTCGGAAAACTATGAACTCCACACTGTACCTATTCTGTGAAGTTACGAAATATCTGCAACATGCGCAGATGCAATTTTTTGCAACACCAGCTTTCTTATACTGGATTTTGGTCAAAAGGTTTTAGTCAGACTGTTTTGTAGGTATTCAGGAGGTAGAAAAGAGCTGTGGATAGTCAAAAAAAGGGAAATTGTATCAGGGGGAAATATGGATTTACAGCGTACCACGTCACAGGAGTCCGATCACATTATTCAGGTTCGATTGCTTCATTGTTCCATTATTAGTTCTTTGCCAAATTATCCAATGGAATACAATTTATCATGAGCCTCTTCAAAGTTAACGTAGTAACATCACCATACCCTTTTTCTCGATCTCCTGTCCGCTGCCCTGTTTCATCCGAATGAGATAGACGTACATACCCTGTGGGAGTGGCCGGCCATTCTTTTTACCATCCCATCCGGTAGTCAGTTCCCGACTTTCAAAAACGACTCCGCCGTAGCGGTCGTAGATCGTCATCAGGTATTCCTGGGTACCGCCGAACTGAAGTATCGGTTTGAAGATGCGGTTGACACCGTCCGGAACAAAAGCATTAGGTATGAAAAGCTGGGCCGACTGTTCCAGGCAGACGATATTGGAAGTAGAAAAAGCAGTGACCACCTGACTGGATAAAGTGACCTGCGTGTTAGCAGTTATAGAATAGCATTTCGTGGTTTGTGCAGGATCAGTAAGATCCACAGGATCACTGAAATTCAACGTAGTTGATGGATTTGTGGCCAGTAAAGTAGTCGCTCCCCCAACTGTCGCCCGGTAGAGTTCATAAGACAGCGCCTGACCGGCTTCATTATAGTAGGCCGTCCAAGTCACTTCATTATTGTTGCCATTGGGTTCCCCACTGATGTAAATCGTACTGATGGCATTGGAAACGATCTCATTACCACACTGATCAACAGCTTCGATACGGTAACTGACCGGTTTTTGATTACCCAGCGATGTCATATCCACATAAAGCCCGGCAGTGGGATCAATATCTGAAACCGGGCTGAAGGTCATGCCGTCTTCCGATCGCAGTAGCATGGCACTCGCGGTAGGCACCTGCGGTTGTAACTGCCATTGGACAGTAATATTGTCCGGCCCTACCTGAGTGCTTTCCAGCACGAGGTCCTGCACTGCCTGTACTGCTCCTACGGTTACCATGATCTCATTAGAAAATGATTCCTCATTGGTATCTTCCTCTACTCCTCTGATCTTGAAGAAGAAATTCCTCCCGTCCACTGCATCTACGAAGGTATAGCTGGGTTGAGCGTCATCTACAGCGGCCACCAGCCCGAAAGAGCCGGGGCGGTTCTCTGTAGGAGCCGTTTCGCTGACCAGTATCTCATAGCGATCTACACCGTTAGGCCAGTTGATGTATGCCGACCAGTTAAGAGTGATCGCCTGGCTGCAACTATCCACGCTACCCAACTCCAGCAAAATGGTTTTGTGCGGGTCGGGCACCAGACTTACGTTACCGCAGGGATCGAGCGCGACCACAAAGTAGGTTTCCGACTGATCGGCCGGACTGGCATTGATATCGGTATAGGAGAATGAGTTGTAAACCGTATCGAGGATGGTAGTGCCCAGCGCATTCTGCCGGGAAACAATGTAGCCGATCACTTCCGGTGAAGGGCTGGACGACCAATCTATTCGCACGGTAGATTCGTCTACCACGGTCACTACTTTAATTGGTCCTGGATCCGGAATAAGATTGTCGAGCGTATCGGATTGCAGTGGCGGCTGACCGGGGCAATCCAGGTCACTTTCCAGGTAGTAATACCAGGTTTGGTTGCCCGCATCGGCATGAAAATAGGCAAACTGGTCCTGATCGGTGATGGTTGCCAGGACACTGTATGGTCCGGATGGATCCTGACTACCATAGATCAGGTAACTGTTAAACCCACCACAAAGACTGGCGGGTGCATTCCAGCGCAAGGTATCGTTTTGTACACAGAGAAATTCGGGTGCACTGATCTGCGCCCGAACGGTTGATACCTGAACTAAACCGGAAATAATCATCAACAGCACTATCGGTAGTTTTTGCCGTGCGAAGACCATTTCTACACTCATTGATCTATTGTATTTAGTCGCTTTTTAGCCGTTTGTTCGAGCTGTTCCATGGAGTAGCGATCGGCCAGTTCATAGGCGATAGTCTGCCCTCCAAGGTTCTTTTTGTAATAAACCAGCCCCAGGTCAAGCGCGTAGATCTCTTCTCCGTCAAATTGAGGTTCGATACTACCCTCGGTGACAGAAACATCCTCGATCAGCTCACGCACCTCAAAACGGATCGCATCATAAGTCTCACCCTGGAACTCGTATTTAGTTTCGCCTAAATAACGACGATTTTTTATCAGTGTTGTGGTACGGCCCATTTCATTTGGCAGATCAAACTTCACTTTGTACAAAAAGATACCACTACTGTCACCCACCGAAAAAGGGAACACATTCCCTACCAGTACTTCTGCCGCCAATCTTTCCTGCCTGCCGTTACTATCCGGTAGATATAAAAACAGATCCTGCAGCAACATGCCGTTGCTGACCATTTCCTCCCTTACCAACTGTAGCGGGATCAGATCATACTCATAGTACGTACCGGTCAGGTAAATGCCATCTTCCTGTATGAAGGAGCGGTAATACCAGAAAGCGGGGCTGAGGGAATCCTGACCTACCGGTTGATATTCATATACCAGCCCGTCGGTCAGCTTTTTAAGTGGAAAATAATAGTCTCTGATATCCTTCCGGTTTGACGGGTTACAGGCCAACCATGCCACAAAGGTAAAAAGTGCCAGGTATCCAACCAAGGGTATTGTGCTTCGGTTTGAAAGACCGGCAAAAATTCTCATACGCATACAACTGTTAAATTTTCAGTTTGTTATAAATTAATGCCAATATGTCAGGGTTTAAAACATCACGCATACTTGGTACGATTATAGATAACTAGGTTTTCGGTACTGATTATGAGGTGCTTCAGAATACTCCCCAGTACCGAGTACCGACTATTATCCTTATCTTTGCAACCCAATATTTTGATCATACTGACAACCACCTATATATGCTTAAAGGAATAACAGATTCCGTAAAAAAGATATTCGGCAACAAGTACGAACGGGACGTAAAAACCTACATGCCGATCGTGGATGAGATCAATGAAATCTACGATTCGCTGCATAATATCAGTAACGATGAACTTCGTAATAAATCGCTGGAATTTCGTGCCAGAATTGCCGAGCATCTGGCTGGGATCGACGAAGATATCCAAAACCTGCGAGAACAAGCCGAGGAAGAAGAAGATCTATTTCAGAAAGAGGGCTATTTCACGGAGATCGATAAATTGAAGGAAGAACGGGATACGCACCTCGAGGATATCCTCAAAGAGATCCTTCCGGAAGCCTTTGCTGTGGTAAAAGAAACGGCCCGGCGTTTTTCCGAAAACGAGACCTTAACGGTTACGGCTACCGATCATGACCGGGAGCTGGCAGCCCGCACCGGCAAATCATACGTCAATATTCAGGGTGATAAAGCCGTATACAATAATAGTTGGGTGGCTGCAGGGGGAGAGATCACCTGGAATATGGTGCATTACGATGTGCAGCTCATCGGCGGTATGGTACTACACGACGGTAAGATCGCCGAGATGGCTACCGGTGAAGGTAAAACCCTGGTAGCTACCCTGCCGGCTTACCTGAACGGCCTATCTGGTCAGGGAGTGCATGTGATCACCGTTAACGATTATCTGGCCCGGCGGGACTGTGAGTGGGTCGGCCCGCTTTTTGAGTTCCTTTTCCTTACTATTGACTGCATCGATAAATACCGGCCGCATTCCGAAGAGCGGATCAATGCTTACAAATGCGATATTACCTACGGCACCAACAACGAATTCGGCTTTGACTACCTGCGTGACAACATGGTGCGCTCGATGGATGAAAAAGTACAACGCAAGCATCACTTTTCTATGGTGGATGAGGTCGATTCCGTATTGATCGATGATGCCCGTACGCCTTTGATCATTTCCGGCCCCGTGCCACAGGGGAGTGAAGATCAGGAATACAATGAACTCAAGCCCCACATCGAGCGCCTGGTCAATGCCCAGCGGGAGATGGTTAAAAGCTATCTGACGGAAGCTAAAAAGTCCTTTAAGGAAGGCAATACCGGTATGCAGGAAGGGGAAGGTGGCATGGCCCTGTTGCGGGCACACCACGGTTTGCCGAAGTATCGCCCCCTGATCAAATTTCTGAGTGAGGAAGGGGTGAAAGTGACTCTGCAGAAAACGGAAAACTTCTACATGCAGGAGCAGTCAAAGAATATGCACCTCGTGGATGATCCGTTGTTGTTCGTAATCGATGAAAAGAACCGAAGTGTGGATCTCACCGATAACGGCGCGGAATACCTGGCCAAATTTAACGATGAGCCCAATTTTTTCATTATGCCGGACATTGCCACAAAGATGGTGGCTATCGACAACGACACCGAGATGACCGTCGCAGAGAAAGAGGATGCCAAGAGTAAGCTCGCACAGGATTTCGCCGTAAAATCCAAGCGCCTGCACTCTATCAATCAGTTGTTGAAAGCCTACACGATGTTCGACCGCGATGATGAATACGTGGTGATCGATAATCAGGTAAAGATCGTGGATGAACAGACCGGCCGGATGATGGAAGGGCGTCGCTACTCTGATGGCCTGCACCAGGCGCTGGAAGCCAAGGAGAATGTTAAAGTGGGAGACCTCACCCAAACATACGCTACCGTTACGCTCCAGAACTACTTCCGGATGTACCACAAACTGGCCGGTATGACCGGTACGGCCGAAACGGAAGCCAGCGAGCTATGGGACATCTATAAACTTGATGTAGTGGTGATCCCCACTAATAAACCGATCATCCGGGATGACCGCGAAGATCTGGTCTACAAAACCGAAAGAGAAAAATTCAATGCCGTAATTGACGAGATCGTCGCTTTGAGTGAAGCGGGCCGTCCCGTCCTGGTCGGTACCACTTCCGTGGATATCTCCGAAAAGCTGAGCCGGATGCTCCAGCTTAAAGGCATTAAGCACAATATCCTCAACGCCAAACAGCACCAGCGTGAAGCTGAGATCGTAGCTGAAGCCGGTAAATCCGGTAACGTTACTATTGCCACTAACATGGCCGGCCGGGGTACGGACATCAAGATCAACGAGCAGGTGAAAAACGCCGGAGGTCTGGCCATCATCGGTACGGAACGGCACGAATCCCGCCGGATCGACCGTCAGTTGCGTGGTCGTGCCGGTCGTCAGGGTGACCCTGGTAGTTCGCAGTTCTATGTATCATTGGAAGACAAGCTAATGCGTTTGTTCCAAACCGAGCGGATTGCCGGCCTGATGGACCGCATGGGACACCAGGAAGGAGAGGTAATCCAGCACCGGATGATCTCCAAATCCATCGAACGGGCACAGAAAAAAGTAGAGGAAAACAACTTTGGCATCCGTAAACGACTGCTGGAATACGATGACGTAATGAACATCCAGCGGGAAGCCATCTATAAAAAACGGGATAATGCACTGGCTGGTGATCGCCTCACGGTAGACCTCAACCACATGTTTGAGTCGATGATCGACAACCTGGTGTATGAACACAAGCAAAACGGTGATGTGGAAACTTTCCGCCGCACGGCATTAAGCCTGCTTGGTTTCGATCCAAAGATCGAAGCTGCTGATTTCCGGGAAGGTTCCGTAGAAAGTACCAGTGATGTGATCTTTGATCAGTTCTGGGAATTCTATAACCGGAAGTTCCAGGCTATCACCGATGCACTAATGCCTCAGGTTCAGCACGTATACGAAAATCAGGGGCAGCGTTACAAACGCATTGTACTGCCGTTTACTGATGGCAGCTCGCACCCGCTGCCCGTTACGGCCGACATTGAAAAAGCAGTAAAATCCAAAGGAAAATCCATTGTTCGCGATATTGAAAAAGCAGTGACCCTTGCCATCATTGATGAGAAGTGGAAGGAGCACCTGCGCAGCATGGACGAACTTAAGGAATCGGTACAGGCGGCTTCCTTTGAGCAGAAGGATCCATTGGTGGTTTATAAAATGGAAGCTTTCAACCTTTTCGAACAGTTGATCTTCGACGTTAACGAAAGCGTTACCAGCTATCTGGCCAAAGGTTCTCTTCATGCCACTTCCCAGCAGGAAGAACTGCGTCAGGCTCGCGAACAGCGTACCGATATGAGTAAGATGAGTACCAACCAGACCGGTGAGGCTGCCCGCGCTGCCGGAGAAGCCGTAAGCCAGAAACGGGCCAAACCGGAAACTTTCAAGCGCGTGGATAAGAAGGTCGGCCGCAACGATCCATGTCCATGCGGTAGCGGTAAGAAATACAAACAATGCCACGGAAGATAATTAGGGTGTGAGACGGTGAGACAATGGGCGGGTGAGTTTTCAATGAAGTTGTCTAAAGTTTTCTGCTGCCGGTGAAAAACCCGGATTTTACCGCCAATTGAAGGCTATTTTTCACTGCATAGCGTTCGACTGAGCTCACGCCGAAGTCAGCGCTACAGAGTTAAAAATAGGCGCAGAGTGGCGGCAAAAGCCGCGTTTTGGAGCCCAGTGAGGAAACTTTAGACAACTTCAATATACCCCGCCTCATCGTTTTACCCACTCACATGCTCAAATACTCACATGCTACTTCTGCTCGAGACAGCCACTGATATCTGCTCCATCGGCATCAGCCGGGAGGATGAGTTATTGAGCCTGGTGGAAATAGACGAGCGAGCCGACCATGCTGCCAGGATCAACGAATTGATCCTTCAGGCCTGCCGGGAAGCCGTATGCACTTTAAAAGATATACAGGCAGTGGCCCTCAGCAAAGGTCCCGGCTCTTATACTTCGCTGCGGGTAGGCACTGCTACAGCTAAGGGTATCTGTTATGCATTGAACCTGCCGCTGATAGCCGTGGATACGCTGACCACACTCATACAGGCCTCCATGCAGGAAGGTGCAACCGATGTATTGTACTGTCCGATGATCGATGCCCGTCGAATGGAGGTATATACCGCTTGGTATGACACCCAGCTAAATCTGTTAAAACCACCTCATCCACTGATCATAGAGGCTGATACATTTGCTGAACAGCTGGCTGCCGATACCCGGATCATTCTGAGTGGTAATGGTGCGCCGAAGTGCCGGTCAATATTACCGACTGATATAGAAATTTCGCCGGTAGTCTGTTCCGCCGCGCATTTGGTATCTGAAGCCCATCGGGCCTTCCGGGAACAGCGATTTGAGGACATCGCCTACTTCGAACCACTTTACCTCAAGCCTCCCAATATCACCAAGCCCAGGCAACGCTTATAAACCTGCGGATATTACATTGTGTTTTTAAATATGTTTTTGTAAATTTGTTTAGGTACTTAAATATTTATGTGTTAAGGTATGTCTTAATACGTATTTTGGTATGAATTTTGCACGAAATACGTAGAACATATTTTTAGCTAAAAACATTGTTATGAGAAAACAAAAAAATGAAACAGTTACGCTGAAGAAGGGCAAAAATGACATTCAACTCGATTATGCCGAACTGCGTAAAGCCGTTTTAGTTCTACGGGCTATTAACCACAAACTACGTCAACGCATCATTGATCTTCTGGAGGAGAACGAGAGCATGACCGTGACGGACATTTACATCAAACTACGTCTGGAACAATCGGTTGCCTCTCAGCATCTGGCTATCCTTCGCCGCGCCGGTGTGGTTAAAACCGAGCGCCAGGGCAAATTCATCAATTACTCGATCGATAAGAATCGCCTGGCCGAGATCTCCAAATTAGTGGAAGAATTGGCTGCGTAACACCGTACGAATCTCACTCGATTCAAGGAAACGGAATATGCTGTAAATCAGTTAGATTTACAGCATTTCTTTTTTTTGAGCTTTGATAAAATAAATAAAAAACGCATATTTGCTATACGAGAACACTATCTGCAACCGAAAACGAGCTTCTATGAGAAAGGCTAAGGTCAACATTAACAATGAAAAATTGCAATCGTCTTCCGAAGTACTCAGAGCTCTTTCGCACCCCCTCAGATTGAAAATCTTGGCGTTCATAGATCAAAATGACACCATCAATGTCAATAAGATCTATAACACTCTGAATTTAGAACAATCAATCACCTCACAACACCTTCGCATTTTGCGGTTGGCGGGTCTGGTGGAAACTGAGCGGGATGGAAAGTTCATTCACTACCGGATTGACTATGATCGTATCAAAAACACGGTCGGTGCTATCAACCGATTTCTGAAAAAAGAAGACGCATAATATCATTTTCCTTTCTTTAACCCACTTCCTCCGAGTAAACACAAACAGTCATCATCATAAGCCCTGAAGGCGCTCCGTCGCGGCCTCCAGGGTTGCTTCTGTTTTGGCGAAACACAAACGGATCAGGCCGTTATTGTACCCGTCCCCGTAGAAGGCCGATACTGGTATTGCCGCTACTCCTAATTGCTGTGTCATCCAGATCGCAAATTCCTTCTCTCGCATGTCGCTGATGTCGGTATAGTCAAACAGATGGAAATAGGTGCCTGAACTTTTAAGCGGCTTGAGGCGGCTGCCCTCTAGTCGTTGCAGGAAGTAATCCCGTTTCCGCTGAAAGAAGTCAGGCAGTCCAAGATATTCAGTTGGATCTTTCAGAAAATCAGCCAGAGCATACTGTAAAGGTGTGTTGATTGAAAATGTGTTGAACTGGTGCACTTTACGGAATTCCGCCGTCAGTTCCGGTGGTGCTACACAGTAACCGATACGCCAGCCGGTGGTGTGAAAAGTCTTTCCAAAAGAATACACGGCCAGGCTACGCTGCCGCAAATTGGGAAATCGCAATACGCTCTGATGTTCCCGGCCATCATAGATCAGGTGTTCATACACCTCATCGCTGAGTACCAGGATATTGGTATCCGCCGTGATCCGTTCCAGCGCTTCCATATCTTCGGCGGTAAATACGTAGCCGGTCGGATTGGTGGGCGTATTGATAATGATCATGCGGGTGCGGGACGTAATCCGGGCGGCGATAGCGTCCCAGGCGATCGCAAAATCCGGGGCATACAGCTGATGGATCACGGGTACGGCCCCACAGATCTTCACCGCCGGCCGGTAGGAGTCATAGGCAGGTTCCAGGATAATGACCTCTTCTCCCTGATGTACCAGCGAGGCAATAGTGGTAAAAATGCCTTCGGTAGCCCCGGAGGTAATAGTCACTTCGGTAGACGGGTCAACATCTACATCATACATTCGCTTAAACTTCAGGGCAATTTGTTCCTGCAATTCCGGAACACCTGTCATAGGAGCATACTGGTTGTGCCCGATATTGAGATGGTGTGTGACCAGGTCGTTCAGTTTTTGCGATGTGGGATAGTTGGGAAAACCCTGTGAAAGGTTGATGGCACCATATTCATTGGCCATTGCCGACATCACCGTAAAGATGGTGGTACCGACATTCGGTAGTTTGGATCTGATCTGCATGATGTTGGTTGATCGTTTTTGTTGATTGGAGAGGGTGTAAAATAGGGAAAAGTTTTGCTTTTAGAAACCTAAGCTCCATGATGAGTCATAACTTACAGCCTAAAGCCATTTTCTAACAAAATCATAAACGTGCTATCCAAACCACAACCTACCACTCTATCCGAACGGATCTCTTCGCTGGATTTTCTAAGAGGCATCGCCGTACTAGGCATCCTACTGATCAATATTGAAAGTTTTTCCTATCCCGATCCCTGGAGTCCATATAAGTTCGGTTTCGATGGTACTGCGGATACCACTACCAGATTTATCGTTTACCTGCTGGCACAGGGCAAGTTCTTCAGCATGTTTACTCTGTTGTTTGGCGTAGGGTTCTATATTTTTCTGGAACGGCTGGAAAGTCGCGGGCTCGGCTTGAAGGTCATGGACATCTATGCCCGGCGATTGTTGTGGTTATTTCTTTTCGGTGTGATCCATGCTTACCTGATCTGGGATGGAGACATTCTCTATCATTACGCCATCTGTGGTTTCCTGCTGTTCCCTTTTCGTTCATTTCGCATCGGGCAGTTATTACTTATCCTGCTGATACCGGTAAGTTTACTATTGTATAATGCCTCTCAAAGCGCTGCCGGTAACCGGAAGCAGTTTCAGGCCTTTACCCAAGCAGCTGGCAAGAGTAAGACTGAACGCAGCCAAGCTGATCAACAGCTGATAGAACGTTGGCCAAACCGAACGACGCCCAAAGCACCTGATCATTCCCCCATCAAGGTAATCCGGAAGACCTACTTCCAAAGTATTGCCACAAATGCCAAGCATACCCAGGTGCATAAAGGGGTGATCTTCTATCAGGGTATTTTATTTCGTACCCTCATCATGATGATCTTCGGTATCATACTTTACCGGCTAGGTATATTTCAGGATTATCGTTCTATCAAATACTACTGGCCTCTTACCATCAGTTTCCTGATCATAGCGCTCACCATCAACTATCTACGATACTACCATTGGACCTTTGATTATTTCCATCCGGTCAAAAACACCTGGCAGGCCTGGCTTTTCGCATTTCCAAAGGAGACTTTGGGACTGGCCTATATTCTTTTCCTAAATGGCCTGTATCAGAAATATTTGAGCAAGATCCGCTTCAAGCCTATTTCATCTGCCGGTCGTATGGCCCTTACCAATTATATCTCGCAGAATGTGATCTGCGGTCTGATCTTTTACGGTTATGGGCTGGGCTACTACAACCAGTTATCCCGGTCGGAACTGCTGTGGATCGTAGCCGCGATCTGGCTATTCCAACTCTCCGCCAGTTGGTTATGGCTGCAAAAATTCCGGCAGGGTCCCCTGGAATGGCTTTGGAGAAAATTGTCTTACTATCAATAAAAACCGCAGAAATAAACGCTATTTAAATCCTTCCCTCCACTTCTGTGCAATGCGGACGGCGGTCTCCAGCATATCAGGCTGCCAGTGTTCTACCTTCCAGTCGGTACCGGCCAGATCAGATGCCAGCAAGCGGCGGCGGGCATCATCGGAGCCGGACGCCGTCTCCAGTATCTCTGACACTTTAAGCTGTTGCTCGTACAGATGGAGGTCTTCCAGCGGCACATTCAGTAGAGCGCCGAATTGCGGTCGAAAATCGTTCGGCTGTCCTTGGGGTACAGCGGTAGCAGCTCTAACGATCTGTTTCATCCTTAAAAAGTCTTCCCGGAAGGAGGCGCGGTTTTGCTCCGTTTGCAGTCCCACGCCCAATTGTTCCATTACTACATATTTTAAATTTGGGCATTTCGGAATGGTCCATTCCAATAATTGAAATACCGCTTCTGGTACGGCATCATCGTGCGTATCCCTCCGTATTTTTTTATCCGGCTGTATCGAGGAGCGTTCCCAGCTACCGCCGGAAATGTGGATCTCCCGCACCCGGTCGAGCGGAT
>JAGQXH010000500.1 GCA_020436695.1 Lewinella sp.
CACTGACGATCGTACCGGAAGGCATAACCCGTCGGGCTTTTTCTACCTGTAGTTTACTAAGCTCACCAATAGCCGTTGTGGTTTGTTTAACGGCGCGTTTTTCCAGCCAGTTTCCCACGAGTACAAGCGTGATGATAGTCGCACTGGTTTCATAGAATATATACTCATGCCGGTGCATCAACGTACCGATCACGCTGTAAATAAAAGCAGCTGTACTACCGATGAATATCAGCACATCCATGTTGGGGACACCACCGCGAAGAGAACTGACAGCACTGCGGCCGAAATGCAGGAATCCAATGATAAAAGGCGGCAAACATAGAGCAAACTGCACCCAGTTGTTATTCATGAAAGGCAGGCCGCTACCCGCCATCATCAGCAAATGATGCAGGAGCAAGGGCAAGGTGAAGGCAGCACTGATCCATAGTTTTCTTTCCAGCGTCCACCAATCCTCGGGAGTGGAGGCCTCAATAATTTTGTACCCCA
Source organism: Lewinella sp. (assembly GCA_020436695.1). Classification (GTDB taxonomy): domain Bacteria; phylum Bacteroidota; class Bacteroidia; order Chitinophagales; family Saprospiraceae; genus Flavilitoribacter. The sequence goes on from JAGQXH010000500.1 coordinate 487, forward strand.
GTTTCTGGATACCCTGTTTGACCTGATCTACGGTCAGCTTCTCATCATTTCTGCGGAAACGGACTTCTTTCGTCTGGAAATTCACAAAAACATCATCCAATCCCTTTCTTTCCAGGAAGCGGCTGATGCTCATGGCGCAGTTGTTACAATCCATTCCATCCACCTCCAATTCAACAATTTCCTTATTTTTTGCCATATTGATCGAACTTGTGCTGCTCTAAACTATTAATAAAGTAAAATAAGCGCTTAAAAATAGGTTTTCTGCCCTAACGTACTCAATTTTACCACCTGAGACTTTATACTACTCAACAATATTACCACATCACTTAAATTAACAATAATGAGAAACTCGCGGTTGCTATTGCTTTTATTTTTATCGATCTTCATGGCTGCGTGTAATAACACCAAGAATACGGAAGTTGACGAAGCCGAAGAACTCGTGGGCGATGCCATCGAAGAATCGCAGGATATGAAATACGAGTTGTCCCGCTTCGAACCTTCTACGGAATACGCCGATGCAGCTATCACGGGCATGACTTACAAGAATGGTATGTTTAATTTCACCCTGGCGGACGGCGAATATAAACTGGGTATGCAGACTCCGGATGCCGGCCAGAAGATGTGTGCCAATTCTGATAAAGGACAGCACATTCACCTGATCGTGGATAATGCGCCTTATTCCGCCCAGTATACTCCTTCTTTCGAGTATGACATTGCCGATGGTGACCATTACCTGTTGGCTTTCCTTAGCCGTTCTTATCACGAAAGTATCAAGACAGAAGCTGCATCTGTGATCAAAAAGATCGCTGTAGCGAATAAGTCGATCACTTCGGAAGAAGATGTGACGGAGCCGATGGTATTCTACAGCCGTCCCAAAGGAACTTATACCGGCAAGGCTAATACCGATAAGGTCATGCTGGACTTCTACCTGGCCAATGCCACTTTGGGTGAAGACTACCGGGTAAAAGCCGATATCAACGGAGAAGTACACTATATTACAAGTTGGGAACCGTTCTATATCATGGGGCTGCCGATGGGCGAAAACACGATCACTCTGACGCTGGAAGATATAGATGGCAACAAAGTGGATACACCGCTGAATCCGGTAACCCGGACTTTCACGCTGGAAGCTGACCCAATGGAGGAAGCAGCCAATCAATAACATCAGTCGGCTAACCGCCGGCCAAACTGAATAAAAAAGTCCAGCGAATCCGGGTTGCGCATTGCCCCCGGATTCGCTGCTTTTGTAATGGGTATTCCCAACAAGATCTTCTTTACCGGCGCTTCCAGCTTTTTCCCGGAAATGGTATAGGGAATATCTTTTACTGCGATCACTTCGTCAGGTACATGCCGGGGTGAATATTCCGACCTAAGCGTTTGCTTGATCTTCCGGATAAGTTCCTGATCCAGGTTTTGTCCCTCTGCAAGAACGACAAACAATGGCATGTAATGACGTCCTCCGGCAAGTTCAAGATTTACAATCAGGCTATCTTTCACTTCTTTAACCTTCTGTATAGCATTGTAGATCTCTGCTGTGCCGATCCGTACCCCCTGTCGATTGAGGGTAGCATCCGACCGTCCGTAGATCACCAGCGAGCCTCGGTCCGTGATGCGCACCCAATCCCCGTGACGCCAGATGCCGGGATACATTTCAAAGTAACTTTCCAGGTAGCGCTTGTCACCGGGATCATTCCAGAAATAGATCGGCATGGAGGGCATCGGCTGGGTGATTACCATCTCCCCTACTTCATTAACTACCGGCTCACCCATTTCATCCCAGGCATACACCGCTGCTCCCAGTGCCCGGCACTGTATCTCTCCTTCGTATACCGGCAACAAGGGGTTTCCTCCCACAAAGGCCGTACAGAGGTCAGTTCCGCCACTCATTGAACACAACCACAGATCTTTCTTGATGGATTCATAACACCAGGTAAAGGTTTCCGGTGGCAGAGGAGCGCCGGTTGATCCGATAGACCGCAATTCGCTCAGAGCAAATTCGGACTTTATCTGAAGCTCATTTTGCATACAGGCTACCAGATACGGAGCTCCGGCACCAAAGTGATGGATAGGAGCTGTTTCTGCCAGTTGCCATAATACCGACAGATCAGGATATCCCGGACTTCCGTCAAACAGCACAATAGTAGCTCCCATCAAAAAGGAAGCCTGTACAAAATTCCACATCATCCAGCCCGTAGTAGAAAACCAGAAAAAATGCTCTCCGGCGTGTACATCGTTATGGAAAGCGAGGTATTTGTAATGTTCCAGCAGGACACCACCCTGGCAATGGGTAATGGCTTTGGGCTTACCCGTTGTGCCGGAAGAATACAGCACCCAGATCGGATGATCAAAAGGAACTGGTGTAAATACCGGTGTGCCCGTATATTGAACTAATAGCTCTTTCCAATAGATGGCATTCGCTTCCCCCGGCAACTCAGCTTCCCGATCCAGGTAAGGTATGAAAACGACTTTTTCCAACGTAGGCAGTTGTGCCATAATTTCCCGCACTACCTCAGATCGATCAAAGGCTTTGCCATTATATTGGTAGCCATCGACGGTAATGAATACTTTTGGTGCGATCTGCTGAAAACGTTCGATCACACTATTGCTACCGAAATCCGGCGAGCAACTGGACCAAACTGCCCCCAAGCCACAAACCGCCATAAAGGAAATGGTGGCTTCCGGAATATTCGGCAGGTAGGCCACTACCCTATCTCCGGCAACTACGCCCTGCTGCGTGAAATATTGTTGCAGACTACCAACGGTAAGACTCACTTCTTTCCAGGTCATATGCCTTATGGAATGCATTTCCGACTGATAGATGATGGCTGTCTGATCTTCTTTGCAATGGCGAAACAGATGTTCTGCATAGTTGAGGCTGGCCCCGGTAAACCATCTGGTATAGGGCATCGGATCGGCGGTCATTACCTCAGAATAAGTAGTATAGGATTTAATTTGGAAATATTCCCATAGACTTTCCCAAAAAGCCGCTATTTCCGTCACTGACCATTCCCATAAGTTATTATAATTTTCAAAATGTAATGCCCTGTTCTCTTTCAGCCATTGCACATAATGATACAAATGGGATTGCTCCTGAAATTTTGGATCTGGTTGCCAGAGTTTACGGGCAGAAATCGAGCTCATGCTACAGTCTAGTTGGTATTTAATCGATGCTACCTGATTCATTGCCCGCCCCTGCAGGTACGGGATCTTGCTGTGATTAATTTGATTGCTTTCTTTTCACAACAACCATGAAGCAATGAAATTCAAGCAATGCTAACTAATTTGCCTGATAGTGTATTAGCGGTAAAATATACTTTATTTTTGAGAACTAAAATGCAAGAAATTATTATCTGAGTAAAATAAAATACTGCATTAGATATTCTGGAGACATTCAAAATTTCAATTCATACCATTGCTTTGAAGACAGAAATCGATAGGAAAGTATGATCATGACGATCCAGTAGAATATTTCCGATGCCCAGGCCCAGGGCAAACCACCGGATGTATAGTTTACTTCTACATAAATGTATATCAGGTAAAAAACGGCACACCAAAACTGGATCTTAAGGCCATAATAAGTTGCTCCGGTGCCAACTAGCCCATTGAAAAAAACACCTCCAATGGAAAAACTTCCCAGAATCAGTACCAGTACCCAGAAAATGGGTTGTGCCTCGGTGATCAGACTCATGTCCTCCGAACCCAGCAGAGGATACAGAAAGAAGTGCGGGAACATGACCACCGGCAGAGTAATGACCATAGTAGTAAACAGGCTGATCTTGGCCGTTTTCCAGATAAGGGGGACAACGGCCTGTCTTTTTCGCTGACCGATAAAATTGCTCACTATCGTATTGACCCCTGAGGAAAAACCCCAACAAGGGATGGAAAGGATCAGATAGATCATCCGAACCAGATTAGTGATTGCCAGTTCTCTTTCCCCCAGGTTCTCTACAATACCAAAAAAAACGAACCAGCTTCCCAAGCCAACAAACGCCTGGGCCACTATGGGGAATGATAATCTGTATTGTTTGCGGATCAACTTCAGATCTACCTTAGGCAGATGAAAAAGATGATACATCCGGGCGTGTTTATCGAAGATGATAAAGACTGCAAAAACGATAAATGCCACTACTTCCGCCGTTGTACTGGCCAAACCGGCACCGGCAATGCCCATCTGCGGCAATCCCCAATGCCCAAAGACCAGTCCATAATCCAAAGCAATATTGACGACTGCCAGTACGATGGTATCGATCAGGATAAATCCCGTTCGGGCCACACCGGTATAAAGCGCAATAACAGCTACCCCTATATAAGAAAAAAATACGCCCCAGGAGCGATATTCCAGATATTCCAGACTCTTGTAAAATATGATATCGGAATCAATGAAAAGGGAAAAGAAGTAGTAGCAGCCGTATTGCATGAAAAGGAACATTACAATTGCCAGAGCAAGTTCGTAATAGACCATACTATAGAAGATATGCCCCACCTTTTCGGGCTCCATGGCTCCCATACGACGGGCGATCAACAATTGCCCGCCCCTTGAAAATCCATAACCGATAGCAGAGATCACCAGATAAAAAACGCCCACAAAACCAATAGCCGCAAAATCTTGTTCACTGAGATGATATAGAAAAACACTGTCACTCAGAGCAATTACGTTTTGAGCTGCGCTGCCCAGCATAATCGGGGTTGATATGGACAGTATCTGACGATATGAGGTATTCAATCTCATGCGGGCCCAAATGTACACACTTTGTTGCAGCCCTTTGCGCATTGCCGAAAAAATTACTTACTATTACGACCTTATCAAGCTGGTGACCTGGCGAGCGGATGACAAGATGGTCAACATCTCCAAGCCGTATCCATTCAACACTTCACCTAATCAATATAGTACCACAATACAATCATGAAAACCGATACAAATAAAGCGCCAGGCGCAAAAAAAATTCCTGAAGCATTAAGTATTCACGATCATACCCGGATCGACGAATATTACTGGCTTCGCGACCGCGAAGATCAGGAAGTGATCGACTACCTGAATGCAGAAAATACGTACCGCGAAGAAAAAATGGCTCACCTGAAGGAATTCGAAAAAACGTTATTCGAAGAAATGAAGGGACGTATGAAACCGGATGACGAATCCGTTCCTTACCGCCATAACGACTATTATTATAAAGCTGAATATAAGGAGGGCCTGGAGCATCCTATCTATACCCGCTGGCAGGGTACACTGGAAAAGCCTGAACAGATAGAATTGCTGCTCGACGTCAATGAACTGGCCAAATCATTCGATTATTTCCAGGTAAGCGGCCTTTCCGTTAGCCCCAATAATAAATTGCTGGCCTACGGAGAAGATACCGTCAGTCGCCGGATCTACACGGTGCGCTTTAAAAACCTGGAAACCGGCGAACTCCTGGAAGATCAATTGCCCAATACCACCGGCAGTGTGGCCTGGGCCAACGACAATCAGACGGTTTTTTATACCGTAAAAGATGATGCCCTGCGTCCTTACAAGATCTTTAAACATCGTCTGGGCACGCCGGCTTCGGAAGATGAAGAGGTTTACCATGAGTCCGACGAGACTTTCCTAACCTACGTCTACCGTTCCAAGTCCGAGAAATATATCATCATCGGTTCCTACCAGACGATATCCAATGAGTTTCGGGTACTTTCATCCGACGAACCGGAAGGAGAATTCAGAATGATCCAAGCCCGGGAACGCAAATTGGAATACAACATAGCCCATTTCGGGGATCAGTTCTACATTCACACCAATTGGAACGCGCGGAATTTCCGGCTGATGATCACCGATGAACTGAAGACAGGCAAAGAGAACTGGAAGGAAATCGTTCCGCATCGGGATGATGTTTTACTGGAAGGGTTAGAAATATTCCACGACTATCTGGTGCTGGCGGAAAGGCATAACGGCATCACCCGACTGCGGGTAATGCCCCGTGACGGAGAAGAACATTATATCGATTTTGGGGAAGAAGTTTACCTGGCCCA
>JAGQXH010000501.1 GCA_020436695.1 Lewinella sp.
GGCTACCATCAAAATCGGGGCCGAGCCCGGGACCAAGTATATCAGTCGCCGCCGTAGTAATGCCCCGAATTACCTGACGGATCTTTTTGACGGTGTATTTCGCCGCTTTAAGAATCTTCCTCCGGAGAAGGTGAACGACCCACAGTGGCTGAAGGCTAATCTACCCTATACCGGGGAATTGTTGCTGGGTCACCTCCGCTATGGCACGCATGGTGAGAATGTTATCGAAACCTGCCACCCTTTTCTACGACAGAATAACTGGATGAGTCGCAATCTCATCCTGGCCGGTAACTTCAACCTTACCAATGTAGACGAACTGTTCGATGAACTGGTAGAATTGGGGCAGTCGCCCAAGGAAAAATCCGATACGGTCACTGTACTGGAAAAGATCGGTCATTTCCTGGATGATGAAGTGCAGCGACTCCATACCTGGTTCAAACCCGACGGATATACCAATAATGAGATCAACGATCTGATCTATAAGAATCTCGATCTGCAACGGCTGCTACGGCGGGCGTGCAAAAAATTCGACGGAGGTTATGTGATGGCGGGGCTGATCGGCCACGGCGATGCCTTTGTCTTACGCGATCCGAACGGCATCCGTCCGGCCTTTTATTATCACGACGAGGAAATAGCTGTAGTGGCTTCCGAACGCCCCGCGATCCAGACGGTGCTGAACGTCCACCACAGTAAGGTGATGGAACTGAAGCCCGGCCACGCATTCATTGTTAAGCGGGACGGCAATATTTCGGAAAAGCTGGTGGTGGAACCCAAACCCCGTGCAGCCTGCTCTTTTGAGCGGATCTATTTTTCCCGTGGTACTGACCGAGACATCTACCTGGAACGAAAAAAGCTGGGCGAGCTACTGGCCGATAAGATCCTGGAAGCAGTGGATTACGACTTTGAAAACACGGTTTTTTCTTTTGTACCCAACACTGCTGAGACGGCCTTTCTCGGGATGATCCAGGGGATTGAAAGAAGGCTGGACGATATCAAGAAAGATAAGATCCTTAAACTCAAGGACAAGGAGCTGAACAGCAAAAAGCTGGATAAGATCCTTTCCCTTAAACCCCGGGTGGAAAAAATTGTGGTGAAGGACGCCAAACAGCGCACTTTCATCGCCGATACTACCTCTCGTGGGGCAATGGTTTCCCACGTATACGACGTAACCTACGGTATTGTCGACAATGAACAGGACACACTGGTACTCATGGATGACTCCATTGTTCGCGGTACCACTATGCGCGACAGTATCATTCAGATCGTAGCCCGTCTGCGGCCGAAAAAGATCGTGATCGTCTCTTCTGCTCCGCAGATCCGCTTCCCGGATTGCTACGGTATTGATATGTCGAAAATGGGAGAATTTGTAGCTTTCAAAGCCCTGGTGGAGTTACTGAAAGAGAATGGGAAAGAACATCTGCTTCAGGAAACCTACGAGCGTTGTAAGGAAGTCATCAAGCTGCCCAAGGAGGAGATCACCAATGAGGTAGCGGCCCTGTATAATGAATTTTCTTACGAGTGTGTTTCCCAGAAGATCGCTGAGATCATTTCCCCACTGGATATCAAACCGAAGGTTCACGTCATCTACCAAACCATTGACGCACTACAGGAAGCCTGCCCCAACAATAATGGCGATTGGTATTTCTCCGGTATTTATCCTACGCCCGGCGGGAACAAGGTGGTGAATAAGGCTTACATCAATTATATCGAGGGAAAGAACGAGCGGGCTTATTAATCAGAAGTGAGGGAGTGAGTTGGTGAGGGCGTGAATGTACCAAATGAGCCTGGTTTTTACCGCAAAGTCACGAAGGCCGCAAAGTTTCGCAAACCATATTGAATTTGCCGTCGGCAAATTCTCTTCTTTGCGTTGCTTAGCGTTCTTTGCTCCTTAGCGGTAAAAACACCTTTCTTTTGGCTACTTTCGCTTAACAAAAGTTATCCCTACTCGAATTTAACTCTCCAGGATTACTGCGGCGCAGCATTCGGGTTCAGCAGATCATAAAACTGGTTCAGCTTAGGCATGATGATGATCCGGGTGCGGCGGTTCATGGCCCGGCCTTCTGCAGTACTGTTGCTGGCCAGGGCATTGTATTCGCCACGGCCCGCTGCGATCAACTTGTTCGGGTTGACGTTGTAAGTCTTCTGGAGCACTCTTACCACAGAGGTAGCCCGTTTCACGCTCAGGTCCCAGTTGTCTTCAATGCCGGTGGCTTTGATGGGCACGTTATCGGTATAACCTTCCACCATTACTTCCAGGTCCGGACGGCTTTCGATGATCTTGGCGATCTTACCCAGTACTTCCTTGGCCTTCGGGGTCAGGTTAGCGCTACCGCTCTGATACAACATCTTGTCGGACAGGTTGATGAATACCACGGTCTTATCCACTTTTACCTCCACGTCTTTGTCTTCGATACCGTCTTTTAGTACACTGGTGAGGTTGACCGCCAGCGCCAGGTTGATGGAATCGGCCTTGGACCGGGCTGCCTGCAGGAACTGAATGTATTTGTCCTTTTGCTGCAACTGAGATAACGTCTGTTTGATGTTATCATTGGCTGATTTGGACAGTACGGTCAGGTCTCCTACCTGAGTGAGTTGTTTGTCGCGCTGGGCTTTCAGGTCAGCTACCTGTTCGCGTAGGCTCTGGATCTGCTGATCCTGCAACAGATTGCTGTTTTGGGCAGACTGTAAATTGCGGTTCAATTCATCTTTTTCTCTGCCGGTAGTCAGGCGGTAGGCGCTCAAGTCTTCCTGGCAAGCGCCCAGTTCGGTGGTGCGAGTTTGCAGTTGAGCCTGGAGGCTTTCGTACTTCTTGGTACTTACACATGCGGAAGAAAAGGACATTACAAACAAGAGTAACATCCACTGGTAGTTTTTCATAGGATCAATCTGGTTGATGATAAAAAAATTAATTTAAATCCATCAGATCGATTGATGATCTTTCGACTCGACTAAGCCGTGTGGGGTGGCCGGGTCATCGAATTTTGGGAGTTGCTTTCGATATGATAAGCATTTGACGGAAGAAGGCATATCAGGTCACATGGTTTTGAAAAATAAATGGAAATTTTTTTGACCTGACTTTACGCTGTCAATCGATCGTAATAATGCTCTATGTCGGCTATGGAAATTAATCCTGGCCTATATCTTCAAAACAGGCCATTACCAAGTCAGCCAATAATTACACTTCAATACCAGTGTCCGGTCTTTCGGCCCGAATAGTCCCTGGATCAGGTAATTGTCGGTATACACCAGATACAGATCCGACATGGGGGCGAATCGCCACTGGAACCGGCTGTTGATGTTGAAATTGTCTGCCTGGGTGTTGTATTGCAGGAAAGTGGTCCAGAATAAATTGGTGGCGAAATTGATCTCCACCCGCGCTGTGGCCAGGGTCAGGTTGACATTGCCGTAAGGTTCCGGCAAGCGGATGTGGTTGTTCTCCAACCCAAGCGTAAAATTGCCCCAGGGTTGGGCCCTGTAAGAAAGGCTGCCCCGGTAAGTCAGCTTGGTACCGTTGTAAAACTGACCGTATACTGCAAATACCTCCATATTGATTGCCTTCCTCAGATCGGTATTGTACTGTACATTGAATTCTGTCATATTATAAGAGTCGGCCGGCAAAGGCGTCTCCGTGATCGCGAAGGGATAGATCAGACGAACATAGTTGTTGTTAAGCCGAAAACGTAGTTGACTGGTATTTTTGAATATCAGGAAGTGGCGCAGCCGGGTGTACCATTCATTGAGCCGACCACCGTCGTTGATGTAGACATAATTTTCCAGTCCGGACCAGTGAATGTTTACATTCTTGCTGTTCTTTGGGTAGATGTAATAATTGAGCATATTGCCGAACTCGGTATAGCCGATCCGGACGATCTCACCGGTTTCCGGATTATAATTTTGCAGTCTGCCGTTGAAGCCCATATCGGCAAAATAATTCTCGCCGATGTGCTGGACGGTCAGGAATGTGCGGAACTGTTGTCCATCGTAGTCGAAACGACCGTAGAGGTGTTGATTTTTTTGGCTATAACCCTCTTTGAAGGAATGGAGGTAGCCCAAATTGGTGCGCCATTTTCCGTCCGGTGTGGAATAGTTAAATTCCCCTCCCAAATTTCGACCGTAGTCTAGCGCCTGACTTTCTCCGCCGTCAAAGGCCTGCCGATTGAGAAAGATGCCCTTCAGAGAAGAACGCTCCCACAGACGTTGCTGAAAGGTGACCACACTGTAGTTTTGTCCCAAACGCCCGTTGTCGCCACGGGTATGCATATTGATGAGGCCCAGTCTGGTTTTCGGGTTCAGGTTACCGCTCAGGCGAAGACCGTAGAGGATCGGGATGGGATTGCCGCCGCGGTCCAGCCCGATCAGCCGGGAGTAGAACGGCCGGTCGGTACCCTGGCCGAACTCGTTGAAGATGTCTGCATTTTCCAGAAAAAATTGCCGCTTCTCGGGAAAAAAGATGCTGAAGCGAGTCAGATTGGTAACCTGGGCATCTACTTCTACCTGAGAAAAATCCGGATTGTAGGTCAGGTCGAGATTGAGCGTGGGAGTAATGGCTACTTTAGCATCGGCGCCGGCCGCCCATTCGGTTTTCGTCGATTGTGTCGGCCGAAAATTTTGGAAATTCGACAGGCGGGTATAGGGGATAAGTGAAATGTTCTTTCCGTTCCCGCTCGGGGCCTCATCCCATTGCAACTGTCCGAGATAACCTATATCGAAATTTTCGAATTGCCGGGGTACGGGAGCCCAGACGTGGACCTCGTTGCTGCCCGGGTCAATCCGAACGAAATTGATGCCCCATTCCGGCAGGCCGGCCTTGAAACGAAGGGTTTTGAACGGAATGGCCATTTCTACGGTCCAGCGATCCGGGTAGTTTTGTACGGCGACCTGCCATTTATTGTCCCAGCTTTCATCCAGGGCAACGGCCCCCAACCCCAGCCCCGATGGAGAGATCAGTGCCTCGGTCTGCGCTCCCAGGGCATTCACCGAAAAGTAATACCCATTCGTGCGCTCTTTGACCGGGTCGAACACGACCGCAAATTCATCGCTGGTGCCGCTCACATCGCGTTTCAGGGTCTGGATCACGTATTCCGGATCATCCCGGCAGATGGCTGCCAGAAAAATGAAGTGCTCATTGTAGGTCATGCGCACCTCCGTAACTTGCTCGGCCCGCTCGTTGTCGATGGGCGACTGCTTCCAGAAATCGGTAGCCGGATCGGCTGATTGCCAGACTGCTTCATCGAGCTTCCCATCCAGGGTGATCGTCTCTTCGGTAAACCGGATGGGAAGGCTATAGTTTTGCGGTACTGTGAGCTGAGTCTGGCTGCGGAGCGCCGGGGCGGTTGCCAGGAGTATTATTATTGCTGTGATCGTTCTGAACATCTGGTGGTTTTTGTGCAAAGGAAAGCACTAATCGTCCGGGAAATGGAGAAATGTCGGCAACGGCAATATTTTGACAGCTACGGTGTGAGCCGGTTGTTTGACCATAAAATCTGGTCGTTCCCCTCAAATTATGATCCGAGGCAGGGCTTAAAAGTATATTTAACCTATGAAGCGGATCCTCTTACACGTCTTATTCTGGATCATCATGGTGTTCTGGATCAGTGCAGTGCACGATTATAGTGGCAAACTGATCTGGCAATTCGTGCCTTTTAATGCCATGCGCATGCCCGTGATCATGCTGGCCACCTATCTGGTCATCTACTATTTTATGCCGAAGTGGCTCATTCAGGAAAAGCAATATTGGAAATTCGGCTTGGCCTTCATCGCCAATTTTTTGCTGGCTTCGCTGATCGATCGGCTGATCATCGGCTCAGAGTTGAGTATGAAACTTTTGGAAGATACTGATCTGACCTATGAGTTTTTCAATAAGATCCCCATCCTGCGCAATGCCTTCCTGCTACTCTCTATTATAGGCCTGGCCTCATTGATCCGTTTTTTCAAGTTGTATTTGGAAGAAGAAAAACGCAAACACCAACTGGAGCAGGAACATCTGGGCACTCAGCTGGCCTTCCTCAAAGCACAGGTGAACCCGCATTTTCTGTTTAATGCACTGAATAACCTTTATAGCATGGCCGTACAACGGCAACAGTCGGAGATCGCTACCGGTCTGGAGAACCTCTCCGGCCTTATGCACTATCTGACCTACGAAAGCAATGGTCATAAAGTGCCGCTGGAAAGAGAGATCGAGCTGCTGCAAAACTATATCGAGATCCAGCAACTTCGTTTTGACGATACCGATGATATCACCATTTCGTTCCGTGTGAACGGGCCGGTGCACGGGCAAAAGATCGCCCCGGTTATCTTACTGCCGCTGGTAGAAAATGCATTCAAGCATGGCGTACAGGCGGAAAAACGATCGCTGGTCCAGATCAGGATAGGGGTTGATCAAGGCGGGCTGGAGGTTGTTATTAAAAATACTCTGTTTGAAAAAAGTCCGCAGACGATCAGCGACAAGGGGATTGGACTGGAAAATGTGAGAAAGAGACTGCA
>JAGQXH010000502.1 GCA_020436695.1 Lewinella sp.
GCGATTTGCCCAACAGGGTTATTTCTCTCCGGTATTCGATCGTCGGCATGATCTTTCGATAGTGGCGATGTACAAAATAAGCAGACGACTCAGCCTGAACGCCACGTTTGTTTATGGTTCCGGAGACCTCCGCTGGCTCCCTACCGGCCGCTTTACTTTTTCTGATGTAGATGGAAGAGAATTCGAACCGGTAGTACCCGATTATGAGCAGCGCAATAATTTCCGTCTCCCGCCCTACCACCGGCTGGATGCGGGGGCCGTCTGGCGGTTTTTCCCAAAATGGGGTGAAAGCGATCTGACGCTGAGTGTAATCAATGTATACGATCGGCGCAACACCTTTTTCCTATATCTGGAACCCGAATTCCGGGATGTAGGCACAGATCAAAACCCGATCCAGTTCCCGGAAAGGATAGCCGCCAAGCAGGTTTCACTCTTTCCTATTTTACCATCCATTACCTGGAATTTTAAATTCTGATCCCAATGAGATATATCCCTGTTTTTCTGACGGTGCTGGCACTGGCTTATCTGGCTACGGCCTGCAATCTGGAAAAAGAAGTGACCATTGAATTACCGGATTATGATTCGAAGTACGTCCTGGAGTGCTATCTGGAGCCGGGGAAGCCTTTCCGGCTTTTGTTGAGCAAATCTTCCTCCTATTTTGCGCCTTTTGACACATCCACCAGTGACCTGCTGCGCAATCTGCTGGTCAGCGGTGCAGAGATCAGCATTTCCTATGCCGGCAATCGCATAGATCTGGGAAACCAGCTCATATTGGATGCCGAAGCCACTAAGCTCTACAACTACTATAATAGCACCCTCGTACCGGAACAGTACAATGAGCCTTTCGAATTGTACATTGAACTGCCGGATGGTCAGACCATCACCGGTGAAACACAGCTTTTACCCCCGGTTCCTCTGGACAGCGTGGTGATTGAATTCCCGGAGAATGACAGCCTGGCCCGGGTACTGACCTATTTTACCGATATGCCTGACCAGACCAATTACTACCGTCGTATGATCCATCGCAACAGCCTGGACAGTGTAGCCCTGCAGGATTTCACCCTGGACGACCGCTTTGTGGAAGATGTGGTGGTTTTTGGGACCGGCTATGGATTTGCAGTTGGCGATACCGTCATCAACACACTTTACCACCTGGATCGTACCTATTTCGATTTCCTGGAAAGTGTCAACAATGCCATAATTTCCAATGGGAACCCTTTCGGGCAACCCAGCCCCATCAATTCCAAATTGGAGGGTACTGCCCGGTCTATCGGCATTTTTACCGGGTTGAGCTATGTGCGGGATTCGATGGTTGTTGAAAGATAAGTAGCGGGTATGGCACACTTCGCAACTGTGCCATACCCGCTACCCACAACAGAAAAAGCCGATCAGCAAACGCTGACCGGCTTTTTTGTTAGTATCAGTAAATCCGATTTACCGAAGTAAACCTGATATTTTATTGCTTGATGATGTTACCCAGATCCGGGTTCGGCAGAATTACAGAACGACGGTTTTGAGCACGACCATCAGAAGTAGCGTTGTCACCGATCGGCATACTGTCACCACGGCTGGAAACAGCTACCTGAGAAGGATCAACACCTTTGCGGATCAAACGATTGGCAACCGCTTTGGCACGGGCATAACCCAGATCCCAGTTGTCCATACCGGCATCAGCAGCAAATTTTTGGCTGTCAGCATGACCTTCGATCAGTACCTTTGCATTTGCGTTACCTTTCAGAGATTCAGCCATAGCGTCGATAGCATCGCGCTCCGCTTTCGTCAGGTAAGAAGATCCGGATTTGAAGTTATACGGTTCGGAAGTCACTACATACAGACGACCGTCTCTTTCTTCCAGAGACATGCCACTTTCTTTGTAGGTATTGAAAATTCCGTTGATTTCTTCTTTAAATGCATTCAGTTCAGCTTCAGTCATGTTCAGCTTCTCTTCCAGCTGAGCCATGCTGCTTTTAGTAGCATCAAGATCGCTCTTGATTGAGCTGATCTCGCCGTTCAGACGATTTTTCTCAGACTCCATTTCAGCAGCAAGTGCATCTTTTTCCTCTCCTAAGGTCTTCACCTGAGCTTGAGTCTCAGCCAGAGCTTGATCAGTAGCGGCTTTAGCAGCCGAGAGTTCATCGTATTTCTTTTTAGATACGCAAGACTGGAGGCTTCCAACTGCGAGCGTAATGATTAACAATCGTACTATCAGACGCATGTTTGTTAAAGTTTAATTAGAAAATGAAGGTGTTATTTTGGTTATTGAAACGTGTTTTCGATCAGTCTCAGACAAAAAACGCCAATAATAAAAACATCAATGCAAAGCAAGAGATATTTTTTCAATAAAACAAAGATCAAAGCCTTTTTATGCGGCTTTGCACGCCCAAGATAAGACTTTTCTGGGCTATATTTTCGGCAATTAAGCCCAAATTGCCGCAAAGTGCTTTCTTTCAGTCTTTGATTCGGTGCTTAAACTGAAATTGTTCGTCTTATGTTCGTAATTAAAAGTGTTTTTTTACACTGGGTGAGTGGCATTTGGGGAATGCCTTGCAACTCATTGCCGTAAAAAAGCTATTTTTGCAGATTGGTAGGCTATTGCTGCCCTTTCCAAACATATTGTAACTGATCCATGGATTACAACATTATTCAGGAGGAGCAATTCAAATACATTGAGACTCGCGGAGGGGAAGAGACCTTATTGCTGCTTCATGGCCTGTTCGGCGCTTTGAGCAATTTCGAAGGGATACTTGATCACTTCGGCGATTCTTACAACGTAGTCGTACCCATCCTGCCGATCTTTGAACTGCCTCTGCGCAAGGTATCCGTAACCGGACTGGTGGATTATGTAGCAGACTTTGTAGATTATAAAGGATACGATAAGATCAATATTCTGGGCAATTCACTGGGCGGCCATATTTCGCTGCTGTATGTCCTGTCGCATCCTCATAAGGTGCGCACCATTATTCTCACCGGCAGTTCCGGCCTTTTCGAGAGTGCCATGGGTACCAGTTTCCCGAAGCGGGGCGACTACGAATTCATGAAAAAGAAAACAGAAAGTACTTTTTACGATCCGAAGATCGCCACCAAAGAACTGGTCGACGAAGTATTCGATATTGTGAATGATCGTAATAAAGCCATCCGTATTATTGCTACTGCCAAGTCTGCCGTTCGTCACAATCTGGGCGATAAACTGCATCGCATCTCGGCGCCAGCCCTGCTGGTATGGGGTCGCGAAGATCAGATCACTCCAGCTTTTGTGGGAGAGAAATTCAATGAACTGATCGAAAATTCTGAGCTCATCTTATTACCCAAATGCGGACATGCTCCCATGATGGAACATCCTGAATTATTCAATCAACACCTTGAAACCTTCCTGGAACAGGTGGCTGCAGAAGTAAAATAAACTGCAAAACATCCATTCTATCAACATCTATAAAAAACTGGTGTTTCTCGGTATGAAGCACTACCTAGCCGATTTTTACCGTTACACCCGGAAAATAAACCTTTTTTTTGCAGGACCGTGTAAACTTTCGCGATCCTTATCGTTATCTATAGTGACCTTCATCCGTTATAAAAAACAGCAAATGAGATTTTCCTTCATCATTTTTATGGTGGCCCTGCTTGCGGCCGGCTGCAATTCTCAAAAAGCAGTTTCTGCCCAGGCCGAACCGGAACCGGTAAACAGCGGCCCCGTCACCGAATATCGGCAACTGGATACCATGACCGTATCCGCCCCCCGGGAAATGGCTCCTGCCGAAGCGCCTACTTATGAATTGCCCGCTTACAACCCCAGCCATACCCGCGAGCATGACCTGCTGCATACCAAACTGGAAGTGAGTTTCAACTGGGAAGAAGAAAAGGTAATGGGCAAAGCAACGCTGAAGCTGAAACCATATTTCTACCCCAGCAATACCCTGATACTTGATGCGAAGAACTTCGATGTGCACAGTATTACCTATGCCGGAGAATCCACTCCGCTCAAATATGAAAATGACGGTCAGCACCTCACAATTGATCTGGGTAAGACCCTTACCCGGGACAATGAGTATACGCTGGTGATCGATTACACCGCCACGCCTCGTGCCGACGGCGGCAGTGCAGCCATTACTTCCGATAAAGGCCTGTTCTTTATTAATCCCCGTGGCGAGGAAGAAGATAAACCCATGCAGATCTGGACGCAGGGTGAAACGGAGAACAACTCCCGGTGGTTCCCGACGATCGATAAGCCAAACGAACGTGCGACCGATGAGATCTACGTCACGGTAGCCGATCGTTTCCTGACCCTGTCTAACGGACTCCTCGAATCATCCAAGGAGAACGGCGACGGTACCCGCACCGATCACTGGAAAATGGATCAGCCGCACGCTCCTTATCTGGTTATGCTGGCGGTCGGGGAATTTGCGAAAGTGGAAGACACCTGGAACGGCATCCCGGTAGATTATTATGTAGAGCCTGAATTCAAGGATGATGCCAGAGCTATTTTCCCCTATACCCCGGAAATGCTGGGGTTTTTCTCTGAGAAGCTGGGCGTGAACTATCCCTGGAAAAAATACGCGCAGATCATCGTACGCGACTATGTAAGCGGTGCCATGGAGAATACGACGGCTGTAATCTTCGGCGAATATATGCAAAAACCAGCCCGCGACCTGATCGACGATCACCAGAATGAAAAGGTAGTAGCTCATGAGATGTTCCACCACTGGTTCGGAGATTATGTCACTACCGAAAGCTGGGCCAACCTTACCATGAACGAAGGCTTTGCCAACTACAGCGAATACCTCTGGTTCGAGCACAAATATGGCCGTGATGCCGCCGATTATCACCTATTGCAGGAATGGTCCGGTTATTTCGGCTCTGCCCAGGGAGGCGTGCATCCGTTGATCTATTTCGGCTACAATGACAAAGAGGACATGTTTGATGCCCATAGTTACAACAAGGGCGGTTCGGTACTGCATATGCTGCGCAATCAGGTGGGAGATGATGCTTTCTTTGCTGCGCTCAAACTGTACCTTTCCAGAAACTCCTACACCGATGTAGAAGCGCACGAACTACGCCTGGCCTTCGAAGATGTGACCGGACAGGACCTGAACTGGTTCTTCAATCAGTGGTACTTCAATCAGGGCCATCCAAGTATGAACATCACCTACAATTACGATGAGGCGGCCGGAGAAGCCAGTGTGACCATTGAGCAGACTCAGGATCCGGAAAATATGCCGCCCATATTCGAACTGCGCACGGCAGTAGATATTTATATGGCCAACGGTAAAAGTACCCGCCAACCCATTCACGTAACCGAGCGGGAGCAGACCTTCACTTTCCCGGTAAGTGAAAAACCTGCCCTGATGAATTTCGATCCGTCTCGTTCTTTACTGGGTATCCGTACGGATAATAAATCGGACGAGGAGTTGTTGTTCCAGTTCCACCATGCCCCGCGCTTTATGGATCGCTTTGAAGCCATGCAGAAACTGGGAGAAAACAGTGGGGATGAAGTGAAGAAAATGCTGATGGATGGTTTGAAAGATCCTTTCTGGGTAATTCGCGCCATGGCCCTGCAAAATATTACGCCGGATGAAAGCAATCTGCCCGTCATCCGCAAAATGGCGACGGAAGATCCCCGCTCCGAAGTCAGAAGCAATGCCTTCGCCCGTTTGGCAGAAACCGGCGATGAATCAGCAGTGGAGATGGCAAAAATTGCTATTGAAAAAGACCCTGCTTATCCAGTAGTAGCTTCGGCTCTTTCCCTGATCAATGAACTGCAACCGGAACTGGCTCAGGAGTACGCAAAAAAACTGGAAGATTCGAGCAATCCGGATATTCTCGAAATGGTGGGCGATATCTATATTGCCAGCGGCAATCCGGACAACCTGCCATTCTTTGAGAAGAAGATGGTTGAAATGGACGGCTTTCAGGTGATCAATTTTATGGATAGTTACCAATCGCTGGCGGTAGAAACTGACCTGGAAACTGCAACCGGAGTAGCAAAAAAGCTGGAAAACATTGCCCTGGATGCTAATCAGTCGCAATGGAAGCGTTTCGGTGCTACCCGCGCCATTACCCAAATGCGGCAGGCCTATATGGAAAAAATGAGTGCGATGCCGGAAGCCGAGAAAGCATCGGTACAGGCTCAGATCAAATCGCTGGACGTCATCTTCAAGAACATTCTGGATAACGAGGGCGATCAGCAATTGAAGTCGCTGTATATGCGACTGCAGGTGCCGTAAACCCGTATCCTGTTGATATTGCCGGGTGATATGCCCTGCGCTGAAGTGCCGGATCTTTGACAGATCCGGCACTTCTTTTTTACTCTTAACTACCAGTTTACATCTTCTCTCTCTAAGCTTTTCCGACTTAATGTCTTATCTTGTTTGCACAATATAATTTCCCTGCCAAATTCTACGCTCATTCCACGGAAGCATTAGTGACACTCATTCCGTGCAGATACCTTTCCGGAGCTGATCAATT
>JAGQXH010000503.1 GCA_020436695.1 Lewinella sp.
CAGGGTGTTGAGTTAAGTCTTGATCCGTCAGTTCAGGATAAATGGAAACTGTATTATTCATTCGGTAGTAAGTTGCAATGGCGACTCAGTGATCAACTGGGTATCCACCTGCGGGCCGATTATGTGACCCGGCCGGGTGCTCCCACCGGGAGCGTCAAACAGTTCATCCGCAAATTGCAAAACATACCGGGCATCGAGCAGGCACAGGAAGATCTCCTCGCTATGTCCCAACAACGTATCAACGTACTCAATCTGGGTGCCGGCATCACCTACCACTTCGGCAAACAGGATGATATACAGGAGAAGCAACAGATATCTTGTGAAAACTCTATCCTCAGTGCGCCCGGAAATGGCCTTACGTATGCCCTACAGGATGATCTGCGGCCGGATTTCAGATGGACCAATCCCACAGAGAAAGGGATAAGCGGCTATCTATTTCGCCTTTACATCGGCCAGGAGGTCGTATACGAAGAGAAGACGGAAAAGCCCGTCATCGAACATCAGGAGGTGTTAGAACGACTCTACCAGCAAAAGAACAAACAGGAACAAACCTATAGCTGGGAGGTAGTCACTTATTTTGCCGATTGTGAACCGCTGATCTCTGCCCGCAACACCTTCGTCATGAGTAACCGCTCCGGCGCCTGGCACGATATCTTCGATCTGGAATGCGATCTGCCGGCCTACACCGACGACGGCGACCTCAGACTGACCGGTAAGATCAGTTTCTTCAATAACCTTTCTGTATCCGATCCACTGGTGATCAATAGCTTTAATGACGTGATCATAAAGAATACTTCGCTGGTTACCTTGCCGGGAGTCGTACTGACCAATATTACAGATTGCGTTTCCAGCCTTCCGGTACCTACACCACTTTCCATCGCTCCCGGCACGACCGAAACCTACTGCTTCGAACTGGTAGTACCCGCCGGTAATACCGCCATCGTCAGCCAGGCCAGCGGTACTATCAATGGCCTGCCCCAGTTGTCAACCGATCAGGATGACCTGCCGCAGTGCGCCTGTTCGATCTGCGATACCTGGCGGTTCAGCGGTAAACAATCTACCCTGAATTACGTCACTTATGGCGGCAATTTTTTCAATGCCATGATCTTTCAGGACATTCAGATCGCCAATTCCGATCCGATCCGAGAGGTAAAAGCGGAGATCGTGTATGTGGAGCACGTTGCGAACAACCCCGAGTGCTACACCTGTACCAAACACGATAATGATATGGGCCTCATCTCCTTCGGCGCCCAGCAACCTATGGCACTCAGCACCGGTAACTGGGCAAATTCCAAGCTCGCCTATAAAGGAAAGGGAGGTACCTACGATGTAGATAACGACAACTATGTGAATCAGGCCTTATGGCAGGCGGCCGATCCGGTAAATGGGATCGACTTTGCCTCCACCAGCCATCGCTTCCGTATCCCGATCAATCTGCCCAAACCCAGCAGTTTGGGTTGTTGTAACCACCGCTACGAAGTATGTGTGCGCTACACCTTTACGGATGTCAACTGCGTCACCTGCGATCATCTGGTCTGCTACCGAATGTCTACATCCGGAGGGAATAATGGAGGTATAGGCACCGGTGTGGGGGTCGGGAGTACGCCGGTTGGGGTCGGTAAAGTCCCCAGAGTATCTCTGCCGAAAGAGTCGGCAAAAATTGGAGGGAATTAATTTCAGTAGTTAGTCTATGAGTCGTAAGTCGTAAGT
Organism: Lewinella sp.; assembly: GCA_020436695.1. GTDB lineage: Bacteria > Bacteroidota > Bacteroidia > Chitinophagales > Saprospiraceae > Flavilitoribacter. Next base: position 1,711 of record JAGQXH010000503.1, read on the forward strand.
CTTTTAGTCAAACTAGAAGAGATGAGGAATTGGCCGACTGCCGACTGCCGACTGCCGACTGCCGACTGCCGACTAAAATCTACCATCAACCATTAAATGAAAAACATCATGAGAAATATATTCTTCTGCCTTATACTCTTGCTGACCGGCATCAACGCTTTCGGTCAGATTAAAGATACTATTCTACAAATTGAAGACCAGGCTGTTACTTTCGATCTGGACCTGAGTTTGCCTCCCCCTGAGCGTACCGAGACGGTTGAACGCTTTCGCAAGGAATATGAGAACAATCTCCGCACTTCTACCAATGTACAGACACTCTTTTCCTCCATTCCGCTCAGCAGCGATGGCTGCAACAACCATGGCTTTGAAAGCGGTTATGCCGGCTGGACGGGACTCAGTCTGAAACACGGTCTTCAAATGATCCCCATCGAAGACGGCCTGATCAATAATCCGGGCATAGCATTGCTTCCCTTTACCGCTACCGGCTCGGGCGGTAATTATACGGCACTGGCTACCACCGGCCCTGATCCGCTGATCGCCGGATTACAGATGACCTCCAATCTGACACCCAGCACTGATGCTATTCGTCTGGGGAATAACGCACCCGGCTTCGGGGCAGAGGGGGTCGCCAAACGATTTGTGGTCACTAATGCCAATGCAAAGTACTATTTCCAGTATGCCGTCGTGATGGACCCCAGCCATTCTAATTCTGATGGTTCGATGAACGGCAGTGAAGTATTTTTTGTGGCCGAGGCCATTGATCAGGCCGGCAATACCGTGGATAAAGTGGTAGAGGTGGGTAATCCAAGCAATCCTTTCGTGACGCAGGTGAATACTACTGCCGGTTCGAAATATACGCGCAACTGGCGCTGCGTATACCTGGACCTGAGCAGTCATATCGGTCAGGAGGTGATGGTCATGTTCATCAATTCCGATTGCTCGGCTGGTGCGCATAAGGGATATACCTATCTGGATGAGACCTGCGAGCCCTGCAAAAACCTGAATGAAGGAGACATCGGTATCGATCTGGATCCGGATGCCTGCCTGGCCTTCCCACAGTTGATCAACGGCACCTTTAGTTTGCCAAATACGAACAATGTACTCAGCTCCAGTATCAGTCTGCTCATTTATCAGAATGGCGTGCTGCTTAGTACCGTTACTTCGCCTACCATCAGCGGTAATAACTATAGCTTTAGTCTGAGCCCCGGTGATTTTCCGGCCGGTCTGCAGGATCCCTGTTTTGATGTAGTAGCCAAGTTGACCTTCCAGATCCAGGACATCAACGGTAATGTGACGACCATCGAGCGCTGGTCATCGGATGTGAGCAGTAGTATTGAAGGGGAATTACCTGGTCTGAATAATGATATCTGTTATTGTGTGGATTGCTGCCAGACGCCGCTTGACATCCGTCCGTCGCAGGTCACGCCGGCACATAACATCAACGTGCAGGGCACTGCGCTCTCCACGGCCAATCAGACTTTTACCATCGGTACCAATGCCGCCATCCCGATCACGGAGATACGTGTTGCCGTTACAGACATTGTTTTTGATTACAACTACGAACAGTGCGGCGACTGCATTGACAATCCGGCGCTGTGGGGTTCCATCGAAACGCCTACTGCCCAGATCGGTACTGCTCCGCAAAGTCTTCCGAAGCAGGGGCTTCCCTACTACTCCGGCAATCTCGTCGGCGGGCGGGGTAATCTCCGGGAGGTCATCTGGCGTAATGGCAACGGAGCTATGCTGCAAAGCGGCGACAGTTTTGAGATCTCTTACTGGCTACCGCCCTTATCGGCGATCCCGTGCTGTGCTACCAAGGTCACCATTTGCCTGGAAATATCGTGGAAAGATGCTAATTGTCAGGTGTGTACGGAGCAGGTGTGTACGCAGATCGTGTTGAGTGGCGGTAAGGAGGGGGATGATTGATATTGCTTCCTGAAGAAGCCTGACGATAGACTACTTTCATCGCAACCTGTCCCGTCGCCAGGGCAACCGGAACGGTCGGAAAGAGCTAAGAGCGCTAAGTTTCGCCAATAATACTTTCGCGGTGCTTTGCGTCCTTAGCTCTTCGCGGTGAAAGTCGCGCCTTCATCAACTTTACATCGAAAAATGCAAGCTACTCCAATACATCCGCCCAGGAATCATCATCATGGAGGAAAGCCAGCACCCAATCCCAGTAAGTAATCCCCCTGATCTGATAATCACGATCCTGCACGCAGTGAGAAGAACCGTTGATAAAAAACCTTTTGAACGTATCGGGATGCCTGTTCTGCAAATATGCCGTGCTGCTTAAAAGCAGTGATTGGTAATCCTCCGGGCTCATCCGCAGAAAAGCCTGGCCGATCACCTGATCCTGATAGGCGGAATAGAGCCCAATCTTAATGGCGGGGTCGTTCAGCAGATCATCATACCAGTAAATGAGTTGTCCTTCACATTTTTCGCAGTTTTCCGGCATCAACTGGCTCAGATGCCAACTGGTATCGATCATCTGCCAGAAATCGGCTTCGGGTCGGAATAAGCCGGGCCCACTTTCATTTAAAACGTAGATGGCTGCTCCCGGATAGAGATACCGTAAAAGCCGGGTGTGGAGAATGGTGCCGTACCCACCGGCGCTGCACCCGGTAAGAAATATTTTTTTGACATCCGGATACCTTGTATGAATAAATTGCAGGGAAGCAACGCTGATCTTCAGGCCATCATGCCAATGATCGATCTGTTTGTTCCGGTCATAATCCTGGTGCGTATCGCCCATATAAATAGAACCGTCACAATAAGGGATCACGACCTGATTCCAATCGCTATCCAGCCGGTCATCCAACTGGATCGTAAAGCCGGCAGTAGTGACATCGTTTTCCGTCACGTCCGTTTTACACCGTTCCAGGCCCGGCCAGCAGGCTCCTCCGCCCTGCAGGGAGATCATCAGGTTTTCACCTTTTGGATCGGTTTCCTTCAGGGAAATAAAATACTGGTCACCTTGTACACATTGGCAATCATCATTAGAAAAGAAGTAATCCTGCCAGCCTTTCATTACCGGATTTTCGCTGTTCCTCACCGGCTTGATGTGGCTATATTTATCCATAATGTGTTGCTGCGACCAGGCCGTTGACGCCCCTATTATGCAGATTAGCACTAGTACAGATGTTCTAAGGCTAGTAGTGTTCATAATTTTTGTTGTTTATCAGACATTGGTATTGCCATTGGTATTGATATTGCTATTACCATTGGAATTCTCCAGCCTTCCTCTTTCCAAACCAATCACCTCTCCCACTTAGGATGACGCGCCATTTCTTTTTCCAGCTGCGCCTTCACTTGTACTTCCTGTGTCGTTAAGGAATCATCCGGTATCTTATGGGTTTCCAATACATCTTTTTCCAGGTCGTAAAAACTGCCGTCCTGATACAATTTGTATTCCTTGTTCCTGACAAACTGATTCCTGTATTTGTTGACATTTTTGCCCCACTGCGGGTCGTAATGCACAAAAGCAGTTTCTCGGGTGAGTTGGTCCTGATCGCCCTCCAGTATTTTATAAAAACTCTTACCGTCCGATTCCACTTCCCGCCCCACCAGCGCTGCGAGCGTGGGGTAAAAATCGCTGAATTCAATGAGCCCTTCGTAGGCAAAGGGCGTTTTGATCCTGCTCCCCCAGCTCGCGATCAGGGGCACATGGGTTCCGGCAGTGATCGTATTGCCTTTTGCGCCCTGAATGATCCCCTGACTGGTGTGGGAATAGATGGTAGGATGCGTTCCGTTATCTCCGGTGAAGATCACCAGCGTCTCGTCTTCAATGCCCAGTTCCCGCAGTTTGGTCATGATCTTGCCCACGATCTTATCCGTGTACTCCACCATTTCCCCAAAGTAGATCGTGTCATTTTCGTAGCGCTTTTCTACCTCACTCCACTCTTTCGAATCGGGCGTCGGCACAAAAGGATCATGCACCAATACCATCGGATAGTAGACAAAGAATGGTTCGTCTTTTTTCCTTTCGATAAAGTCGATCACGAAATCGCTGAATATATCCGGCCCGTACGCTTCTGCATTGCGCGGAAGTACCTCACCGTTTTGCTCGATCAGAGGATCGGCATAACGCTCTCCTTCATTTCTTCCCTTCGTGAGTTGCCAGAGGCAGTATTCTTCAAATCCGAATTGCCGGGGCCGGGTTTCATCCGCCCAGTCCTTGATCTCTTCTTTGTAGGCCAGCCCGTTCAATTGCCATTTTCCGGCAATGCAGGTGGTGTATCCTGCATCCTGCATCAGATTGCCGAAGGTGTATTGATCGGAACCCAGAAATCCAAAATGCTCGTAGTTGCGATAGTTATACCGGCCGGTCATGATCTTCACCCGTGAGGGCGTGCAGAGGGGTTGCGAAACGCAATTGCTGAACAGTATACCCGAAGCAGCCAGGGCATCCAGATTGGGCGTTTTATTAACGGTATTGCCGTAGCTGCCCAGGGTTTCTGCCCCCATATCATCGGCCATGATCAGGATGACATTGGGCGGTTTGTTATCAGCGGTAGTGTTGCAAGACAGGAAGAGGTACAGCCCCAGGGGTATCAGGCACAAAGAATGAATAAGGTTTTTCATTTTATCAGGTAAGCAATGGTGAATTACCGCAAGATAGTTACTTAAAGTTTATCCAGCGGTGCACACTTCAGCCATTACGTTCCGAATGTTCTACTTTTTTAAAATACGGTTCTTTTCTCAGCAATAGAC
>JAGQXH010000504.1 GCA_020436695.1 Lewinella sp.
CTTTCTATTTGAGATGAAAATTATTTATTTCGGATGGACCAGCTCGTGCATTGTTCTGAGGTCCATCATATCCTGGAATGTCGCCAGGTTATGTTGGTACTCATGTGCTTCAGCGGTATGCAGGTGTCCTTGCGGTCCGTTCATCATTCCGTGATCAATCATATTCCCGTTTTCATGATGATGATCGTCACCTATATTGTTATGGCTATATTGGTTGTGCTGGTGATCGAACATTTCATCGTACCGATGGAATTGATGGTCGTAAAAATCTACGATTTCCAGATCGCAAGGAGTAGAAGCGTTGAAACAGCGTTCCAGAGATTCGTTGTAGAATCTGGCTTCCTCGTAGGCATCATGCATGCCTTCGATTGCCGCAATATCGCTGCCCGGCATGATCTCAAAAAGATCGTCGCCGGACTGACAGGCGGTGAAGATCAGGCCCCCTGCAATTAGCATTAGATGGGATATTTTCATGGTAGATTGATTTAATAGCGTGTCAAATAAATATTCTAACAAAGCATCATCGAAGCTACACAACAATAGGCAGTCCGAGGCTTCATGGTTTCATGGCTTCATTGAAAACAGGGGCATGAAACCATGAAGCAATGGAACCCAAATACGGTTACTTAATTTAATTGACACTGTAGTTAACGGTAAAGAAATAAGTGTTTTATCCCAGGTGATCTTGTAGCTGTTCAGTTTGCCGTTTTTAAGAATTCGGCAATTTTCACGGCTTCATCCTCGGTTAGATTTGCCCGCACTCTCATGTGTAATACGGCAACATCCCATTCGGTATCACTGAAAGTTTCCGGTGAGGGTGTATTATGACACCGCAGGCAATTTTCGCCCCACAATTGAGCTCCGGATTTGGCGGCAGCCAGTTCGTTGGTAGTAGCACAACTGGTAATAAAAATTGCGGTTATGACCAGGATAAAAAGCGTAACGATGATGGGTATTTTTTTCATGATATTTCGATTTTAATGAAGTACTTAAAAGCCAATAGCCCAGTGGATGAAGAAGGCGTCACCCAAACCCGTTTCCTCACCGCCATGCTCTCCTGCTGTACCACTAATTTTGCGATAAGCGAATTTGAAGACCGTACGCCAGTCCAGCCAATAGTTCAGACCGATATCCCATTGCTTCTGATCTACTTCCCAGGGAGCGCCTTCGGGAGTTTTCAGAGAAGAATAGCGGCCGGCCAGTTCCAGATTTTGCATGAAGGCATTCTCCACAAAAGCCGGCCGTATGGAAGCCTGGACAAACCATGCTTGACTGTTGTTAGTGAAACTGTGAAATTCTCCCGGTTCATCCGGCTCTGGAAACTCAGCCTCCTCTACATTTGCGCCGGTGTATTGAGCTTTAATATCCAAGACACTACTGATACCCGGTAAATTCCGCACATAGGACATGTCCACAGCATAGAGAAAAGCACTAACATCTTCATATCTGCTGTCCTGGTCTCCAACTTTCCCATACATACCGGAAAACCCCACTTCCAAGGCAGAATTGCTCATTGGGAAAAAGCCGATTCGACCTCCGATCACTTTGTTCTTATTATTATCTGGAGTAATATCATAATGGAGTACTCCGCCCTCTGCTGCTTCCAGATTTCCATCATTTAGCTGAGGACCATTTAGCGCATAAAACGAGTAGTTGGTTTTAACTGATCCGAGGAAAGCAGCCCCTCTGAGTTCAACACCAATGTCTGCTCCGGGTAATATGCCATCGTGTCCTGCTCCGAGCGGCATGGTTGGAAATTTATTGATCCATGCGGGGTGTAAATTGGGTACAAAAGTGCCGAAGGGGACCAGGATCTTTCCGGCCCGAAAAGTCAATACGCTGGAGATCAAATAAGAGAGATTGCCATATTCAAGTCCAAGATGAACATCCTCGCCTTCCAGTTCCACCTCCAGTTCTGCTTCAAAAAGTAAGCGGTCTGACTGACGGAATATGAGCAAAGGAGCTAACTGTCCCCAGACGAAACTGGTTTCATCTTCCGTCATCTCCAATCCTGCGTGAGCATAACCGCGAAGGAGAAATCTACTTTTACCCGGCTTCCAATCGTTAGTAGTCGCTGTCGGCAATTGTGCCATTTGGATATCCAGGGTCGATTGGACTTGTAAGTTAGTATCCTGCCCTACCTGAGCAGACATCATGATGCATTGCCATAAGAAAAGCGGCAATAGCGATTGTTTAAATAGTTTTTTCATCTCGCAATATTTTTTGCTTGTGATAGCGGCTCGGTTATTGGTTACTTTTTTTCCAAAGTCCGGATGTAATTGACCAACTGCCAGCGCTGTTGCTCGGTTAATACCGCCTTATAAGCCGCCATAGGCGCTTTACCTTCTGTTATTTTCCAATAGATCGCTCCATCGGTTTGTGTCTGGATCGCCTCTTTGGTGAAATTGGCGGGCCGTGGTTTAAGGGTCATTCCGGCCAGGCCGTCGCCTTTGCCTTTTTCACCGTGGCAGATCGCGCAGAATTGTTGGTAAAGGGTCTTCCCGGCGGCCGTAGCTGTGGTATTTCCCGCATAGGGATTTTTTAGTTGATCTGCGCTTTGGGGTGCCTTCCAGGCAGTTTGCGCCGTAGCGGCCACTCCGAAGAAAAGACAAATAAGTATCAGTGCTGCGTGGAGTACATTTCTGCTCCGGCAGATAATTGACAAGTTCATCGCTGTGTATTTTAGTTAAGGAAGTAGATCCAAATTCGGTGCGCTTTATCGTTCTTTCTCCAAAACTGCTTTGCGTTCTTCGTATTCTTCGGTAGATATTTCTCCTGCCGCATATCTCTTTTGGAGCATGTCAAGAGCGGACTCTTCTTTTGGGCCCCAATTTTTGTTTGGTATGGGCAAGGGCAGGAAAAAGATCCATGCCAGGAGGGCAATCCAGACAATCCACCAGATCAGGTGCATGCCTAAAAAATGATAGCCGTTATAGAAATGCATGGCGATTAAATTTTAATTTAGGAAAAGGGTCTACAAGACCTTAATTTTAGTGATGCCCGTCCGCATGTGCGTCTCCCGATTCTCCCTCCATCATCTGCATATCCATAGACATCCCTTTGTCTTTCATCATTTGCATACAAGACTGCATACATTCTTCACTCATCATCCCCTCCTGCTGCATCATCTGCATCATATGGCCCATCATATTGCCGTCCTTCATCATACCGCTCATCATCTGGTGCATCATTTCGGGCCGGTCTTTCATCATTTGCATCATGTTACCTTCATTCGCCATCATGTCCATCATTTTCTGATTGCCCTTCATCATCATCACGGCATGTTCGTTGGATATCATTTTGTCCATAAATTCAGTCATCAGTTCGTGATCCTCCAATATGGCGGCGAACACCTGGTCTTTGGATTCCGCATTTTCCAATATGGAATCCACGTTCGTTGGTTGGCTGCAACCGATCCAAAACAGGGCGGTTGCGGCAAAAGAAAAAAGCAGTATCTTTTTCATGGTTATTAACTTTTCTTGGTTAATGAATGAGCATTATTTTTGATTCAGGATCGCGTAACGGCTTTGTTTACCATTATCACTTCCGAGATGTTTTCCGTGTCGAGTACACCGGCCAATTCACCTTCCATGAAGACCGGAGAAAAGGAGATGCCGAGTTTGGCCATCATCTCATGGGCTTTGTCCAATCCCATTTCCGGACTTAATGCCGGGAAATCCTGCCTGGCAATGTTGCCAAGCGGTGCACTTTTGCCCAATTCACTCAAGCCTCTGATAATTTCGTCCCTGGTGACGAATCCCATTAATCCGTTGTCGTACGCAACTAAAAACTCTTTTTCCTGGCCGTTCAACAGGTGCTCAACAGCCCTTTCAATGGAGTCGTCAGCGGATAGTAAGGTGTATTTTTTCATCAAGGCATCGCTTACTTTATACTTTGAAAGCACCGAACGCGTCGCTTCATAACTGGATTCTGCGCCTGCACCCAGGAATACGAACAGGCCGATAAATACGAGCCATACGTTTGAGATCAGGCCCAAGAAAACAAAGCCTATGGCCAGGAACTGCCCGGTTCGGGCGGCGATCTCCGTGGCTTTTGCCCGGTCGAATTTCATAGCAAGCAGCGCCCGCAGCACCCTGCCGCCATCCATCGGGAAAGCGGGAATGAGGTTGAAGACTGCCAGCAGGATGTTCACCAAAAAGAGATTATAAAGAAAATTGGACGAGGACATGTGCCCGTCCATATCCAGCAAGCTGGGCATATCGCCGGCTTGACGAAGCACAAAAAACAGCACTATTGCAATCACCAGGTTCACCGCCGGACCGGCCAGGGCGACCCATAATTCCTGAATGGGCTTCTCCGGCATTTTCTCCATGTTTGCTACCCCACCGATGGGCAGCAGCATAATATTTTTCGTGGTAATACCGTAGCGTTTTCCCGTCAGCGCATGCCCCAGCTCGTGCAACAAGACACAGGCAAACAGTACCAGGATGAAGACAACCCCCACCAGGCTCTGCTCCCAGCTGTGTCCCATGCTGACGTGACTGAAGAGTATCCAGGCAATCAGGATGAGGAATGTCCAATGGACAAAAACTTCAATACCTGATATGCGTCCGAGGCTAAGTGACCATTTCATGATTCTCCGTTTTAGTTCTCAGGTTTGTTCTACCTTGGTTTGTTGAGGTTTAAATTTCCGAATGATCAGCCTATTTGCTTTTTCGTAGGTCAGGTAGCGAATGATCCAGTTGATGCCCACCATTAGTTTGTTTTTAAACCCAGTGATGGAAAACAAATGCACCGTGGACCACAACAACCAGGCTAACTTGCCTTTCCAGACAGATCCTCCGATCTCAGCCACTGCATTTCTTTTGCCGATGGTAGCCATACTACCTTTGTCCCGGTAGTGAAACGCTGTTTTAAAAGTCCCATTCCCGATCAGGTGAAGGAGGTTTTCCGCCAGTAGCTTTCCCTGCTGAATAGCCACCTGAGCCACCATTGGGTGACCTTGCGGCCATTCTTCATCGGTCATGGCAGCTATGTCGCCGATGGCAAAAACATTCCGGCAGCCTTCTACCTGATTAAAAAGATCAACTTTGATTCGCCGGCCTTTTGTGCTGCTTTCAGGATCCAGGCCTGCCGGGGCGGTCCCTTTAACCCCGGCAGTCCAGATTAAAGTCTTAGCTAATAGGGCTTGGCTGTCGGCCAGCAGGACTTCGCTGCCGGTATAGCCTTGCACGGTAGTGTTCAGCCGGATCTCCACTTCTAGTTGGGAAAGTTTCCGGAAGGCATGTTTGGACGCCGTTTCGGACATGGTGCCCAGCAAGCGATCCATGGCTTCCACCAAATAGATCTTCATCCATTCTTCAGCGATCTCCGGATAGTCCTTACGCAACAGATAGCGTCTGAATTCGGCAAGGGCGCCTGCCAGCTCAACGCCGGCAGGGCCACCCCCGACTATAACGAAATTGGTTAGGGCTTCTTTTTCATCTTGGTCACAGGTAATGGCGGCTGCTTCGAGGTTTTGCAGGACCCAACTGCGAATATCGAGCGCATCGCGAATATCCTTTAGTCCGACACTATTTCGGGCCACGTCCTCCAAGCCAAAATAATTGGTGACGCTTCCGGTAGCAATTACCAGGTAATCATACTGCACCCAGCCGATATCCGTAAAGACCCTCCGGCTATCCGGATCAACGCGGTTTACTTCGGCCAGCCGATAGATCAGATTGCGATATCCCTGGAACAGTTTTCTAATTGGAGTAACAATAGAATCCGGTTCCAGACCGGCAATAGCTACCTGGTACAGTAGTGGCTGGAACTGATGGAAATTGTTCTTATCCAATAAAACCAACTGCACCCGTTTATTGCGCAATTTTTTGATCAGGTTGATCCCGGCAAAACCTGCCCCGATCACCACGATGCGGGGCAGATCTGTAGCCGGAAGACAAAGGGTACTATATGGACATTGACTGACCATCTGCAATTTTTTTTGGGTTCAAGGCATACCAGTAAACATGTTCATATAAACCGGACCAGTACATGCCGAAGCTGAAGGCAAACATCAATTCTTCCAAAGGGATACCGGCTAATTTGATGCCGGTGAGATCGGTCAGGTTCCAGTATGCGTCTACATAATTTGGAAAGACCAACAGTAAGCTGCCGAAGTAAACAAAGTAAAGCCCGGTAAACAGGAGCCCTCCTATCCATATCTTGGCCTTTAGATCGGGCCGACAATAAAGGGTAGCTATTGCACCAAGAAACAGTGCAATGACTCCACTGTAGATCGGGTTTAAGCTGGTGAATGCTAATAATACGGTGAAAATCGCCGCCGGAAGAAACAATATGATCCGGTGAAGTTGATGACGGCCATGAAGCTTGTCGCTATCGATCATGGGGCTTATGCTCACCGGATATACCAATCGGTACAACACTACCCCTAAACCTCCAATAGCGAAAGAAAA
>JAGQXH010000505.1 GCA_020436695.1 Lewinella sp.
CACCTAAAACCCTATTAACTAACCTATATTTTTAAGATGATCTCTTTCATTTTTGGATTCATCATTATGACGTAGCAAAAACGGAAAGTCACATCTTTTTTTTGCTTTATACTTATTAAACACCGTTTTACGTCGTAGGTTTTGTTTATTCCAGTAAACTATGGCCTGTACCCCCTAATCAACGTAAATTTTAACAGTATTATAACGATCCGTCGATCACTTATCTATCGTCGCTCCCCTTAATATATACTAAGCAACAGCAGATTTTGGATCATATTAAACTAACAAATTGTCAATCTTGTTGAACAACCTTCGTCAAGGTTGTGTAAAAATTCCCATCTTCAGCCTTAGGCCACTTCGATGGTTCTGGTCAATTCAGCTTCCGGTTTTTCTTCTTTCGGTAATACAACCGTCAAAATACCGTTGGCATATTTGGCGTCGATACCATCAACTTGCACGTTCTCGGGAAGTTGGAAACTGCGCTTGAAGCCGAAACGACCGAATTCTCTGCGACGATAAGTCACACCGCTCTCTACTTTGGTTTCACCTTCTTCTTCCTGCTTAACTTCAGCAGATACCGTTAAAACGTCTTTTTCCAGTTGAATATTGAAATCTGACTTTTCCCAGCCCGGGGCAACGAATTCCAATTGGAAGTCTTTTTCCGTTTCAAGGATATTTACTGCAGGTTGTACTTTACGGGTACTTTTTTCAAAATCGGCCAAAGGAAAATCCATACGGAAGAAATCATTAAATAAACGATCCATACCGTTGTTATATCCGGCTCTTTTTCTGTTGACTGGTTTCGCAGTTATAAGTGCCATATCAATTGTTTTTTGTTTTTTTGAATTTGAATTTGAATTTCACTCTTATTTAGTGCAACTGCTGTACCAATGCCGAAAAGCGGAAAAAACTGCATAAATCATAAGACAACTTGACACACGAACACTTAAAAACATGACAAATCGACATTTGACCTGGTTTTCATTACTTCATTACCGGCCTGAGAAGAATAGCTATCTTTGAGCCGCCGCAGTCCGTAGGAACAGGACATACACACATCAAATATCATTCGCGTCCATTCCCAACTAGTTTAGCTTTCATTGAGTTATTATAAAAGTCATCTAAACACAGTAGCATTCCTCCATGAGTTTTGTCGACATTCTGATCAGTGGTATTTTGGCCTTTGTGATGTTTAGTGTAGGACTCTCCCTCACCTGGAGGAACTTTGTAGTGACCTTTGCCAGGCCAAGGGCATATCTGGGCGGTCTCTTCCTCCAGGTCATCATTTTACCGGTGCTGGCATTTACGATCGCCAGTCTGGCCGGACTCCCTCCGGCCTTTAAGGTTGGTATCATGATCCTGTCTACCTGCCCGGGTGGAACGACCTCAAATTTTGTGACCTATCTGTTGAATGCCAACACCGCCCTTTCCATTTCGCTCACCGTTACCAACAGTTTTCTGGCGCTGGTGACCGTACCGCTTATTGTCAGCTTTTCGGTCGATCATTTCATGGGAGGCCATACCACGATCGAGTTACCGATTTACGATACGATTCGACAGATCATCACCATCATTCTCGTCCCCACATTTGCAGGTTTGCTCATCAGGCGTTTCTTACCTACGCTGGCCATCAATACCCAACGACCTCTCAAGTGGATCACGGTAATCATGTTAGGTCTGTTGTTTATTATCAAGTTCTTCGCCGGAGAAGAACAGGGTGGTACCGGTATTACTCCAAGCGAGATCGGTCAGATCATCCCCTACTCTATTATCGGCAATACCGTTAATCTGCTGGCCGGATTCAGTATGGCGTCCCTGTTGAAACTACCTACCAATGATAAGGTGACTATGGGGGTAGAAGTAGGCATCCAGAACACTTCCCTGGCCTTTCTTATCGGCGGCACCCTGCTGGGCAATGAGGATACGCTCAAGCCGGCACTCGTCTACGCCATGTTCACCTTCTTTACTGCGCTGGTCTACGGCCTGATCGTAAAACCGGAAGAATGGAAAGCGTTTAAGAAATTGCTGATCTTCTGGAGGAAACGGCCCAAATTGAATGAACAGTAGTCTTTATAGTATATAAGAACGTCCTTGCCCAACTTCAATTTCAATTATTTCCATATTTACAACCGATTTATCCTAAATCATCCCTTATTTTAGTGACGGAGAAAAATAAATGAAACAAATTTAGGCTTTTAATATTTCGACAAGCCATTGGCTATCAGAAGATGGCGTTCGAAATTTTCAAAACCTTGAGGAAAATTTGTTTCATTTATTTCCGTCAAACTACTTAGCGAAAGCTTCATCAACAAAGTAAAATGCTATGGCCCAACCAGAACATACAGCCGTTCTCTACCACACCGAAGGAGCAGTTGCCTTTATCACGCTCAACCGTCCGGAACGCTACAATGCCTTTAATGATGATCTGCTGACCGGGTTAAACGCCGGGTTGGATCAGGCCGCAGCGGATGATCATATTCGCGTCATTATCATTTCGGGCGCGGGCCCCGGTTTTTCGGCCGGTGCGGATCTCGGTCTTTTTGCGGGCGTTACGCCCGAGCAGGGTCGCGACTACATTAAGACGCATTACCGGCCACTAATGAAAAAGATCTGTGATCTGCCGAAGCTCGTTATCGGTGCCATTCACGGTACGGCGGCGGGTGTGGGTTGTGCCCTGGCGCTGGCCTGCGATCTGCGAATTATGGCGGAGAGTGCCAGCTTCCGTTATGCTTTTATTAATATCGGTCTGGGACCGGATGGAGGTGCGGGCTGGTTCCTGGCCCGGGCAGTCGGTTACAGCCGGGCTATGGAGATCGCCTGCAGCGGTGATAAGATCCCTGCCAGCCAGTGTCTGGAATGGGGACTAACCAACCGCATCGCTCCTGATGAGGAGATCATGGATCGGGCACAGGTCTGGGCCAATGCGCTGGCAGAAAAAGCGCCGATTGCCGTGGGCATCACCAAAGCAGGCCTGCAGTATTCACTGGAACATAGCCTGGAAGCAGCCATCGGCCATGAGGCAGACTTACAGGTACGGGCTTTTGCCAGTGATGATCTCAAAGAAGGAGTGCAAGCTTTTTTGGGAAAAAGGAAGGCCTTGTTTCAGGGCCGGTAAACCGGAATGAAACAACGGTACATCTCTTCCAGGCTGCAGCGCCTTAGGACTCAAAAGACCGTGTCAACATAGGATTAATCACTTCCCCAATAGGTCAAAGTTATTGGCCTTGATCACCGACCGGTATTGCTGTTGAGTCAGATACATCGACTTGGGATGGTCCGGTCGACTGGAAAGATGAACATTCAATTTCCCGCTATAGCTGCGCGCTTTCGCTTCATCGGAGAAACGCCGAATAATAACTATAGGCTGCCAGCTGAATTCGGTACTTTCAAGATATATAGTTGAAGACATTAATTTCTGATCTCCATACTGTGCCGCATTGTAGCTATCTATGGTGTTTTTCATACCGGTCAGATCTATGCTTCCCGGCTGGTGTACTTTCTTTTCAAACGTAACCAGTACGTAGAAGGTATTTTCCGGGTCATTCGGATCACTTACAGAGGAGTTATGATCTACAGGAATAGCGATGAAACTGGCCAGCGTAAATGTAGTCAGAAAGAGTATTTTCAGGGAAGTCATATACCAAAGGTTTACTAAGATAACCAGGATAGCCCACTCTTAATTTTAGATATCTGGATTTTTAACAGAAGCGCTCTCATTCCTAGACTTAAAATGATCATCTTCCTGCTCCAAATTGTTTCACCAACCCACCGATCAAAGCCAAGGCATTCTGAACTATCGCCTCGTTCTCCACTGGGATATGGAGGTAAGTCTGCCCGCTTTGTTCATCCTTTTTCACAATGGAACTAACCAGTTCTTTAGTTTTCTTTTCATCGCTCAGGGTTTGGGTCAGGGCACTGAAGAAACTGGCTCCCATTTGTACCAGTTCTGCCGCTTGGGGAGTGGCCGGCGGTGAACTTTGCTTCCGGGCAGCAGGCTTCTCTTCTTGATGAGAGGCCGGCTCTTCGGGCGTAGTATCGTCCCACTCTTCTGAAGCTTCGGTATCACCGTCCATATCTGGTTGTTCGAGCAGCGGTTCTTCTTCCCCGACGGCGGCACCGGGTACATCTTCTTCCAGGTCGCTGTCGGCTGTTACGGTATCTGGAACCTGACTTTCCACCTTTTGCGTGATGCGATCCACATTTTCCATAAACTCCTTGAAGCGCTCGCCTCCCATAAAGATGAAGTCTTCCCCATCGTCCAGTACACCTGCGGCCACATTGGCCTTGAAAGTCAGCTTGTCGAGCATTTGCTCTTCGATGGTACCCCGGGAAATAAAATTGATCACACTCACCTGGCCCTCCTGCCCCATTCGATGCACCCGGGCGATGCGCTGTTCCAGCACGGCAGGATTCCAGGGGAGGTCCAGATTGATGACGATGGAACCGGATTGCAGATTCAGGCCTACCCCACCGGCATCGGTTGATAGGAAGACGACGCATTCCGGGTCATTTTTGAATCGATCGAGTAAAGCACCCCGCTCGGAGCTGGGTACCGATCCGTTCAAATGAGCGAAAGCAATGCCTCTTTCCTCCAGTTCTTCGGCCACAATGCCCGTCATCCGCTGCCACTGGCTAAAAATAACCACTTTGGTGCCTTCTTCACTCAGCACTTCCTCCAGGATGCAGAGCAGTTCCAGGATCTTTGTATCGTGCCGGGTCTGCTGGTCGACGATGTACGTACTGTCGCACACCATACGCATAAGATTGAGGTTGATCATCAGCCGTTGCCGGTCTTTTTCCCGCAGGAAACCGTAACGGCGCCATTTGGCCACCAGCCGGGCCACCGCATCACTGTATTCGCTATGGTATTCCTGCTGAGCTTCCGTCATAGGTACGAACAGATTTTTGTCGATCCGGCCAGGTAGTTGTTTCAACACCTCCCGTTTCAATCTCCGGATCATCACCGATGCCAGTTTTTCCTTGATCTCGGATAATCCCCGGTAGCCGACTACCTGGCCGGTTTCCGTTTTCACCTGGTGGCGGTCAAGAAAAAGGAAGACCGGCCCCAGCAGGTAATTGTCTACGTACTGGACGATGGAATACAGTTCCTCCAGTTTATTTTCCAGCGGGGTCCCCGTCAGTACCAATGCGTAATTGGTGCGGATCTGCTTGATCGTCCGGGAGATCTTGGTGTTCCAGTTTTTGATGCGCTGAGCCTCGTCGAGAATGATCAGGTCCGGATCCATATTCTGGATCTCGGTCAGATCGTAAGTGGCGATGCTGTAGGAAATGATCTGATAGAAACTATGGTCTTTATATTGATCCTTTCGCTTGTGTTTCGGTCCCTCTATCACCTGCACGCTGCTGTCCGTAAATTTCTCTATTTCTGTTTGCCACTGGTATTTGAGCGAAGTGGGGCAGACGATCAGTACCCGCTGCACGCCGAATTCCCGGCGCAGCAATTCGGCAGCACCGATGGCCTGTACGGTTTTCCCAAGACCCATCTCATCGGCGATCAGACAACGACCGGCAGCACCGGCAAATAATATACCCTCCTGCTGATAGGGATACAGTTTTACTTTGAGCAATTCGGCAAAATACTGCTCCCGCCGGGCAGCAATTTCGGCCATGCGTTGCCGGCGGTGTACTTCTTCTCTTTTCTCCAGGATAAAATCCAGGGCGTCGGGATAGCAGCGAAAATCTTCGGCCAGTTGGCGCGCCTGCTCCAGAAAGTGCTCGATGCGGGCAAATGCCTCAGGCTGGAGTACCATCTCCTCGTCAAAGTAACCTTTAGCCAGTTGACTAAGTGCTTCTTGCTGGTGGGAACCGATCCGCAGCTTGATCAACCTTTCTTCTCCATATTCCAGATAAACGGAGGAATGTTCGGGAGCGTAGGTCTCCTTGAAATACTTGCGCATACCCCGGGTATGCCAAAGCTTGTGGATGACCGCTTCGATGTGTTTACAGATGCCTAAGGTATTGGATTTAAAGTCCGGACAGGAACAGAAATTATTGCCGATCTCCTTACTACGCAGAGCTACTTTATAGAAGGTGCCTACTTCGGGATTGCCCACTTTAAAGTTAGACCAGACCGGATGGCTCCCCATATTTTCGATGCTGAAGGACTGGCTTTCTCCGTATTGGCGACGTAAACCTATCTGCCAGGCCCGCATATCCATCTCTTCGGGCCGGCGGTGGTAGGAAACCCTTTTGACCTTCGGTTTTTTGCTTTTTTTCCGGCTATTGGAGGTGTTTTTTGTTTTTTCCCGCTTTTCTTTTCCCATGACAGCAATTTGATGGTTGAGGTAACGAAAATACAGGAATTTCTAGCGGATGTTTTCCAATTCGGTAGATTTTTTCCAGAACCGGATCATTAACTATACCAGTAGAGTTGTGCCCCTGCTTACACCAGGCATTA
>JAGQXH010000506.1 GCA_020436695.1 Lewinella sp.
CGTAGAAGCGGTCTCGCTGGTAAACTGAAGTCTCGACTTCTTCCTGTTGGTCGAAAAGACCAAGTACCAGCTTCAATTCCTGAACCTCCTGTTGCAATGCCGGTGAACCTGCTATTTTCTGCTCCACTTCATTGCTTTCCGCTGTAGAGAGTTCTCCCAAGAGGTAGGCCACCAGTTTATCTTTTTCCGATCCCATCATTGCTTATCAATTTTGAAATACAGCTCTTTTAATTGTTGAATAGCACGGTAAACCTTCACTTTAACCGCCCCTTCGCTGATACCCAGTACCTGACCGGCTTCTTTATATTTTAAGCCCTGATAACGGGTCAGCATAAGGACCTCCCGGTACTCAGTGGGCAGGTGAGCGAGGGCTTTTTGTAAATGGGCCGCCTGTTCGTCGGCTTCAAGGCGGGCTGAAGCCGGAGCTTCCTGACCAAAACGATGGTCTTCACCAAAGATGCCTCCGAGTTCCCGGCCGTGACGCTTAAAATAAGTAGCTAGCTGGCTTCGGGCAATCTGATACATCCAGGCCCGGAAGGGAAGCTCATCCCGAAAAGTATGCCGATAGCGGATGATGCGTTCAAAGGTGATCTGCACCAGGTCTTCACTCCAGTCCTGCCGCCGGCAGAGCCGGAAAAAGTAGTTAATCAGTTTATGGTGATAGCGCTCAAACAACACCGCCCCACAGGCGAGGCGCCCCCGACTAAGCTCCCCCATCAACTGATCATCATCCCAGTCGGTCAGGGCGTGCGTCACCGGACGTAGTTGATTTCCTTTATGTTGCTGATCCCCCAAAATTCCGCCGGGCATAGTGAGTGAAAGTTTTTATTTGCCTGGAATACCGGCCATTTTACAAATGGTTACACTAAAAATCCGATTTTTTTTAAAACCATTAATTTTATGGTTTCGAATTACACCATTCAAAACCTGATAGCCGGGTTTTCGAACGGTCAAAGAACCAGTATTGATTATAGAATGACCAGGTACGCCGTACATACACTTTTCTTACTGCTGTATGCTGTCAGCGCACTCCTTGCTCAGGAAGTGCCGAGGATCGTGTCATTTCATAAAAATCAATATGGGGCCTACAACCAGAATTGGGGCATTACCCAGACCAGGAAAGGGCTAATGTATTTCGCCAATGCCGCCGGCCTGTTGGAGTTTGACGGAGAAAACTGGCGAACCTATCCCCTACCCGACAAGCAGGTATTGCGGTCCGTAGCTACGGACAACCGGGGAAAGATCTTCGGTGGCGGTTACGGAGAGTTCGGTTATTGGGAAGCCGACCCTCTGGGAGAATTGCGTTATCATTCTCTACGAGATCAACTCAACCGCCGGGAAGCCGATTCAGAAGAGATCTGGAATATCGTCGTCGATAGCCAGCTCGTACTGTTCCAATCTTTTTCTGAAGTTTACGCCTATGATTACGAAAAAGTCTATCAACTGGATGACCCCGGCCTGTTGCTGTTCATTAATAAGATCGACAGTCAGTGGATATTCCCCATCATTCAGGATCAGCTCTATGCCTGGCGCCCCGGAGAAGTATTCACGCCCATGCCCGGAACGGAAAGTTTGAGGGGGCAACGGGTGAAAGCACTGGTACCTCGACAGGAAGGTGGCTTTTGGGTAGCTACGGAAAAAGCCGGGATCTACCTGTATGACGAGGAAGGTGATTTTTCTCCGTGGCCAACTGAGGTGGACAAACAACTGAAAGACTATCAGATCAACCGAGTCATCCGGCTTCGCAATGGTCATATGGCGATCGGCACTATCCTGAACGGCTTATACATCATTGCGTTGGACGGACATCTACGGGCGCATATCAGTAAGGAAAGTGGCCTGCAGAATAATACCATTCTGGGTCTTCTGGAAGACCGGAGCGGTAATTTGTGGGTGGCCCTGGACAAAGGGATTGATCTGATCCTTACCAGTCAGGCCCTGAACTTTTATCACGATGTAAGCGGGAAACTAGGCACCGTATACACCGCCTATTTAATGGATGGCTTGCTTTACATAGGCACCAATCAGGGGCTTTATGTGAAAGACTACCGCGATCAGGAGCAGGATTTTGAACTGATCGAGGGTACCCAGGCGCAGGTTTGGGATCTTTTCTTTTATGATGGCAGGTTATGGTGCAGTCACAATTACGGTAGTTTTCTGGTAGAAGGTCGACAGATCCGTTGGCTGTTCAATGTCACTGGCTCCTGGCGGACCCGCAACGTGCCCGGATCGGAAGATCTGCTGCTGCAAAGTACCTATACCGGCTTTATCGTTTTTGAAAAAGCAGGAGAAAACTGGCGCTTCCGCAATCGCGTACAGGGCCTGCAACAGCCGATTAAAAATTTCTATTTCGATCAGGATGGTTACGTTTGGGCTCTCCACGGCACCCGCGGGCTGTGGCGGCTGCAACTCAATGCAGAGCTCGATTCGATCATATCGCTACAGACCTTCGATCAAAATGAAGGTTTACCATCCACTTTCGGAATGTCCCTCAACCGGATGGACGGTCGGTTGATCGTCGGATCCAACAATTCTTTTTTTGAATGGGATGCCGGCAAACAACAACTGGTAGCGCTGGATACATTTCGGGGGCAGGCTTTAGAAGGACAAAGACTGCGACTGCTGCCCGGCCGTGTACGTGAATGGTTTCTCTCCGAAGACAAGCGACTGTACTGGTTTTCGGGAGATACCTTACTCGCAGACTTTCCCGTACAGATGGTACCGAATTTCGAATCCGTCATTAGTCTTGAAGATCAGACTTATCTCTTCTGCCTGGACGATGGCTATGCCACCTTAAACACTTCTGATCTGGCGATAAGCCCGGGAACAGGCCCAGCCTCCGGGCCCATTATCAGTAAAATTGAAGTAGTCCGGCCTGTACGTCGACTTTTTTATCCCTTTAGGGCCGGCAAGCAGCTGAGTGAGCCCTTCAAATTTGCCCCGGCAGAAAAACAGATCCGCATCCATTACGCACTTCCCTATTTTGGCGAACCTACGCTGTACCGGCATCGCATCCGGGGTTTTGAAGAAGAATTTTCGGAATGGTCGACCTCCGCAGTAACTGAAATATCTTCGCTGGGCGCCGGAGACTATGTATTCGAACTACAAAACAGCCACAATGATAAGATCTCACGCTTCTCTTTTCAAGTGCTGCCACATTGGTATGAAACGACTCTGGCTCGCATTTTTTACTTTCTGCTGGCTTTATCGATCGCCTTCCTGATCTGGCGCTGGCACCGTTCCCGCCTGCGCAAACACCTGGAGGAATTAGCCAGAGAAAAAGAGAAACAACTACAGGAAGAAAGAATACGATCCAGGAATGAAAAACTGCAGGCCGACGTACTGCGCAAAAGCCAGGAACTGGCCAACTCAACGTTCAACCTGGTGCGTAAGAACGAGATCCTGATCCAGCTAAAGGAAGCTTTGGACCACAATCCACGGGCTGATCACCGGCAGTTGATCCGCCTGATCGACCGGCATCTGACGGATGAGGAAGACTGGCAAATGTTCGAGACCAATTTCAATCAGGTACACGAGGTTTTCTTCAAGAAGCTAAAACATACGTACCCAGACCTCACCCCAGGTGATCTGCGCCTGGCGGCCTATTTACGGATGAACCTTTCTTCAAAGGAGATTGCACCCTTACTCAATATTTCCATAAGGGGAGTAGAAAACAAGCGATACCGCCTACGTCGCAAAATAGAGCTGGACAATGATGTGAATCTGACTGATTTTTTAATGCAATATTAGTCGGCAGTCAGTAGTCGGCAGTCTTTTCTATTGACTATCAACTGCGGGCTACCGACTGCCGACTGTCAACTACTGACTATCGACTAAATTAAATGTTTTCATCTCCGTATCCCGGGAATTGGGACCGACAAATACCTGGAACTCGCCGCTTTCCGCCACAAAGTTTAGGTCATAATTATAGAACTTGAGCAGTTCTTCATCAATGGTGAAGGTTACGGTTTTGGACTCACCCACAGCCAACTGGATCTTTTCAAAACCTTTCAGCTCTCTTTTCGGGCGACTGATGGAGCCCACCACATCCCGGATGTACATCTGGACGATCTCACTTCCGGCCCGTGTACCGGTGTTCTTAACGGTTACATTTACCGTAAGTGACCCGTCTCTTTTCAACTCGCTACCGCTGATCGACAGATCGCTGTACTCAAAAGTGGTATAGTTGAGGCCGTATCCGAACGGGTAGAGTGGCTCATTCGGAATATCCAGATAGTTGGATTTGAACTTGGATGCCTGCTCGCCGTTGTACGGCCGGCCGGTATTGAGCATGCTGTGGTAAACCGGGATCTGACCGACGGATACCGGGAAAGAAGTGGTCAGCTTGCCACTTGGGCTCGCATCACCAAACAGGACATCAGCCACACCGTTCCCCGCTTCGATGCCGCCAAACCATACATCGAGAATGGCATCCATGTTCTCGTTCTCCCAGGTCAGCGTCATCGGGCGGCCGTTGAACAATACCATTACAATGGGCTTGCCGGTGCCTTTCAACGCTTCCAGCAGGCGTTTTTGGGAAGGTTGCAAACCGATATTCGCCATACTGGATGCCTCTCCCGTCATGTCGGCTGCCTCACCCACTACCGCCACGATCACATCGGAATTCTTTGCGATCTGGAGCGCTTCTTTAAGCATGGCATCCGGTGTTCTTTCATCGATCTTGATCTCTTCCCCAAAGGCATTGACTTTGCGGGCAAATTCCGGATCATCCGAAATATTAGCTCCCTTGGCGTAACGAATCGTTGCCCGGTTACCCACTACATTGCGGATACCTTCCATTACCGTTACCGACTTATCGAAATCACCCGATACACTCCAGGTGCCCATCATATTCCGTCGACTGTCGGCCAGCGGGCCGATCACGGCTATGGTGCCTTTTTTAGCCAGAGGCAACAGGTTCTTCTCATTCTTTAACAATACCTGAGATTGAGTAGCCACCTGACGGGCAAAGGCCCGGTTCGATGCTGACAGTATCTCTTTTGCAGCTCTTTCTTCATCAAAATACCGGTAAGGATCATCCAGTAGTCCCAGTTTTTCTTTGGCCAGCAGCACGCGTTCACAGGCCTGGTCAATATCCCTTTCCGCAATTTTTCCTTCTGCCAGCGATTTTTTGAGGGTAGTCAGGAAACCTTCCCCTACCATATCCATATCAATACCGGCTTTCAGGGATAGCGCAGAAACCTGTTGCAGATCCCCTAGTCCGTGGTTGATCATTTCGTTGATGGCGGTATAATCGGTTACCACGAATCCGTCAAATCCCCAACGTTTTCTGAGGATCTTATTGAAGAGTTCTCCATTGGCAGAAGCGGGTAGATAGTCCACTACGTTAAAGGAGGTCATCACGGAACCAACCCCGGCATCCACCGCAGCTTTGTAGGGCGGCAGGTATTCATTGAACAGGCGTACCTGACTCATATCCACCGTGGCGTAATCGCGGCCACCTTCGGCTGCCCCGTAGGCTGCGAAGTGTTTGACACAAGCCATCATCGTCAACGGGTCCGTCAGGTCGTCTCCCTGATAGCCTTTCACCATCGCTGCTGATATTTTGCTGCCCAGGTAAGGGTCTTCTCCGGCGCTTTCGGCAATTCGTCCCCAACGCGGATCGCGGGAAATATCAACCATGGGCGAGAAGTTCCACATGATACCGTCGGCGGTGGCTTCCCGGGCGGCCATTCGGGCACATTCCTCCATCATGTCCATATCCCAGGAGGTGGATAGGGCCAATGGAATGGGTAAGACCGTCTGGTGTCCGTGAATCACATCCATCCCGGTGATCAAAGGTATACCCAGGCGGCTTTCTTTGACCGCCATCTCCTGTACTTCCCGCATCTTATCGGCACCGCGAATACCAAAGATACCACCGACATTACCGGCCCTGATCTTCTCACCAACGTTCTTACTTACCACTTCACCGGTAACGGCACCACCGGGCGTGAGCAAATTGAGCTGTCCGATCTTTTCGTCCAGGGTCATTTTGGCCATGAGATCGTCTACGCGCTGTGATCCGGAACTTCTAACCTGGTCATTTCTTGATTTGGAAAATAACCAGGATAATAATTTCGGCTCGGCGAAGGCCGCATCCCAAGAGTTATGGTTCGCTTCAGGATAAAGGCTGACCTTGGCAATACCGCCAAGCTCCTGTACTCTTTCCACCATCCTGATGGTAAAACGAGGCGGCACTACATTATCCTTCATTCCGTGAAAGGCCCAAATGGGAACAGCGGTCATTTTTTCAGCTTTCTCAGGAAGCCCTCCACCACAGATCGGAACGGCTGCAGCGATCTTTTCGGGTATGCGCCAGAGCAGCTCCCAGGTCCCCATTCCTCCCATGGACAAGCCTACTACATAGAAGCGGTCGCGGTCGATATAGGGTTTATCCAGAAATTGAT